>CAZVVS010000107.1:0-13656 GCA_964630585.1 uncultured Gordonia sp. | reverse complement strand
AGGCGGTTGGAATGACACGGACGGGCGCCCTACGCCTTCGCCTGGTGGCGACTGGCGTCGCCGTCGCTACCGCCGCATCGGGCGCCATCGGTGCTTCGGCGCACGTAGCGGCGAAGCCGGTGTCGGAGGTCCCGTATCGAGTCCAGCTCGCCGCCAACTGATGGAGTTGACCGCCGACAAGGGCGCGATCGCCACCGAGGACGGCCACCTGGTGATCCGCGACACCGCGGGCACACCGGTCGACAAGAGGCCGCTGCACTTCTTCGTCGACGACCGCTCCTACCCGATCACGGCTGTGGTCAAGGCCGCAGTGCGAGGCTGACCCCGGTGACCGACGTCGCGATATCAGCAAAGGTTACGTCGGAGGAGATCGACGGGGCCAAGCCCGGCCATTGGGTCATCGTCGGGCCCGGCGATCGCCAGGAGCGCGATTTTCACGCCTTGAAGAAGTTCCGCTCCACCATCCAGGGCGGCAAGTTGATCGGGATGTTGGGCGGTGCGCTTATCGGCGCCGTTCTGGGCGGTGTAGCCGGCGGTCTCATCGCCACGATCGGCACCATCATCGGCTGCCCTGCGGGGGCGCTGGTCGGCTTCTCCCTCGGCATGTGCACCGGAGCCATCCTCGTGGGCGGTGGCACTCTGATCGTCGCGGCGGTCGAGTACTTCCAAACCATCAACACGCCATTTCGCCCCCACCTCAAGTATATCCCCCACAAACCTCGCACGAAGTCAGCACGACCCTCCTGATCCTCTTTGGGCTTATGTCCATCCTGTGTGGATGGTTGGGGTTTCCTGGGAGTTGGTCAGTTGACCGTGTTCCCGTTCCGTGACCTATGCTTGACTGTCACGTGACCACAGTCACAGGAAGGAAACGCGTGTCAAGATCCACGTTCGCGAGGAGTTCCCTGCGACTCAGTGCCATCGGCATCGCCGTTGCAACAGCCGCGGCTACCGCTATCGGCACATCCGGGCAGGCCGCTGCCACCCCGGCCGACGCAGTGCCCTACA
This sequence comes from uncultured Gordonia sp., assembly GCA_964630585.1. Lineage (GTDB taxonomy): Bacteria > Actinomycetota > Actinomycetes > Mycobacteriales > Mycobacteriaceae > Gordonia. The sequence goes on along the minus strand of CAZVVS010000107.1, from coordinate 12,648 downwards.
CGGTGCAGCGCGTCGGCTCGTCGGTACGGATTGACGTCGAGCGGGGCGCCATTGCGGTCGAGCAGGGTATCCTGGTCATCCGCAACGCCGTCGGCGCTCCGATATCGAAGCAACCGCTGTACTACTTCTACGAAGGTCGGCGGTTCCCCATCGCGGCCACCGCCTCGGGACGTACGGCAACACTGACGCCGGTCACCGACGTCGCGCAGTCCGTCAAGCTCACCACCGCCCAGATCGCCCAGACTCACCCCGTGCGCTGGGCCATCGACGGTCCCCAAACGCGGCAGCAGCGCGACGACGAGGCCCTGCAGAGGTTCCTCACCATTGCCGGAGCGAGCATGACCATCTCCTCGATCGTCGGCCTGGTTATTGGAGCCGTTCTCGGGGGTGTCGTGGGCTGCCTCATCGGCGCTACCGCAGCAATCGTCGGATGCTTCCCAGGGATCATGCTCGGCATTTCCCTTGGTTCCATCGCCGGCGTCATCATCGGCGGCGGGGGTGGCACCATCGCCGCCGGCGTCGAGTACATCAACACCATCAACTCCCCGTTCAAACCGCGGTTCAAGTGGGTGCCAGACAAACACCCGCCCAAGGGGCGGTGAGTGGCGGCGATCTGACCACGCGATTTTTCCAATGTCCGACGTCGGCTATACTTTGACCTTTGCCACAACCCGTCCCCCGGGTTGGCGTCGGTCACAGAGACATGAACGTCGCAAAAACAATCGGTAACAGACACAGAAATCGTCACCCTCTGTGCAGACTCGGACCTCCCTCGTGGGGGACGACAGATCAGTAAGGATTCCGCTCCGCATGGCTTCATCCACGTTCTCTACGGCCTCCCTGCGCCTGTCTGCGATCGGTATCGCCGTCGCGACGGCGTCCGCAGCGGCCATCGGCAGCTCCGCACAGGCCACCGCGGCGCCTGCCGACGTTCCTTTCCGGGCGTACGCGGTGAACGGAAAGTCGGTCCAGTTCGAGATCGGGCGCGGCTCCGTTGCGGTGGAGCAGGGCATCCTCACGTTCCGCAACACCGCTGGTGCCACCGTCGGTACCCAAGAACTCAAGTACTACCGGGACGGCCGCGCATACCCGATTGCGGCAACGATCACCGGCCGCACCGCTACGCTGACCCCGGTCACCGACGTCGCCAAGTCGACAAAGGTCGCACCCTCTCAGCTTCCCGGCGCCCACTCCGTGCGTTGGAAGATCGACGGGCCGCAGACCCGGCAAGAGCGTGACGACCAAGCCTTGCAGCAGTTCATTACCGACCTCGGCGCAGCCATGACTGTCTCCTCGATCGTCGGCATGGTCATAGGCGCAGTCCTTGGCTGTGCCATCGGATTTGTTCTCGGAGCAGGCGTTGGGTGCATCCCGGTGGCTCTCGTCGGCCTGTCCGTTGGCTCGATCCTCGGCTCGATGGTCGGCGGCGGCGGCGGCCTCCTCGCCGTGGGCCAGAAGTACATGGACACCATCAACAAGCCGTTCAAACCGCAGTACAAGTGGGTCCCGGACAAGAAGTCGGGTAAGAAAGCCCCACCGACGAAGAAGAAGAACTGACTACATTGCTCAGCAAGCCATCACGGGGAGTCAGGACTCTCCTCGGAATCAGCTCGACAGGTAAGGAACCCGCAGAAATGCCAACCTCCAAGATCTCCAAGGCGTCTCTGCGCCTGTCCACGATCGGCCTCGCCGTCGCAGTCGGCGCGGCAACGGCCGTCGGCGCTTCTGGCCCCGCCGCCGCCGCGCCGTCGGCACCGGTGAACTACACCGCCAAGGTGGTCGGCAAGACCGTCCAGGTCGACATCGACCGCGGTGGCTTTGCGGTCGAACGCGGCAGCCTGGTCATCCGAGACTCCGGCGGTGTCCCGGTGTTCGGCTTCCCGCTCAGCTATGTCTTCGAGGGACGGTCGTACCCTGTCCTCGCGACAACGTCGGGCACGACGGCCACACTGACGCCCGTCGTCGACGCCACCAAGGCGAGAACCATGACACCCTCTGAGGTCGCCAAGAACCGCGAGGCCACCGTCGAGGTAGCCAAGAAGACCGGTAACGCCCCGTTCACCAAGAAGGGCCCCAACGGCGAGACCCTTTACCGCGTCGGCCCGAAGAACAAGAAGGAACGCGACGACGCCGCTCTCAAACGAGCGATGAACCGGGTCTCTGCTGCCATGACCATTTCGTCGATCATTGGCTTGATTGTCGGTGGCATCATCGGTGGCGTCCTTTCCGTCGTCCTGTGCACTGCGGCAGCCGCCACAATCGTCGGGATCCCTTTCTGCGCTCCGATCCTTTTCATGGGCGTCTCAATCGGCGCGTACGGCGGCATGATCCTCGGTGGTGGCGGCGCCTCGATCGGAATCGTCCAGGACTACTTCAGGGAGATCAACTCTCCGTTCAAGCCGGAGTACCAGCGTTTCCCGCAGGGCCCGCCGAAGGCCAAGAAGAAGAACTAAGCAACACGCTCAGCGAAGCCGGCTCCGACAAGGAGTCGGCTTCGTTGCTTTCCCGCCGAAGTCCTCACCAATCGAGACCTCCCCTCCCCGATCCGCCGACTGGGCCCTCCCCACCCGCCGACCGGGCCCTCCCCACCCGCCGACTGGGCCCTCTCCACCCGCCGACTGTGCCCTCCTCCGTCACCCACCGGGCCCTCCAACGGTCGTCGCAGCGTTTTCATGGCGACTATCGAGACACCAGCCCCAAACGGGCTCACAAAGGGTCCGACGACCCCGAGTTGTCCACAGGCCATCCGGAGAGAAGACTCAAAGTCAGGTGACCGGACCGAGCAGCCCCGCGCAGCGGACGACGCCTACATCTACCTCCTGATCGAGCATCAGAGCACACCCGAGCAGCTCATGGCCCACCGCATGCTCGGCTACCAGCGACGCATCCGAGACCGCCATATCGCCCACCACGGCGGCACCACCGTGCCGGTGGTCATCCCGATCGTCATCTACCAAGGCCGCCGCCCCTGGAACGCGCCCACCGAGGTCGCCGACGTAACCGCCGCCGACGAGCAACTCGCAGCAACACTCGGTGACTACCTGCCTCGGGCGCGCTTCTACCTCGACGACCTCACCCGCCTCGACGACAACGAGTTGCGCGCCCGACAACTCACGCCGACCCTTCGGGTTGTGTACGTGTCGTTGCGGCGCGGCCCCGGCGACACTGATTTCACCGTCTGGCTACCCGACTGGCGCGCCGAGATCGTCGGTCTTTCCGACCAGACTCTGTCTATGCTCGTCAGCTACCTTGTACTTGTAGGCAACACCACTAGGGAAAAGCTCCGAGCGTTCGCCGCCACCACCGGGCCACACACCGAGGAGATCATCATGACCGCCGCAGGACGACTCATCACCGAAGCTTGGGCCGAAGGCGAAGCCCGAGGCCGAGCCGAAGGCGAAGCCCGAGGCCGAGCCGAAGGCGAAGCCCGAGGCGAGGCACGGCTCCTCGTCAAGCAACTGACCACCCGCTACGGCACCCTCAACGCCGACCTGCGCGAACGACTCGAGAACGCCACCACCGACGACATCGAACTGTGGGCAACCCGCTTCGCACAAGGCGCAGCTACTCTCGACGACATCTTCGCCTGACGGCTCCTAACGGTCGGTGGAATCAATCTCCAACAGATCGCCTCGTCGGGCCACCACCCGTCGCGTCCGACGGTCACCGCCCACGGCCACCGGACCCTGGCCGCGCCAGTCGACCACCAGCGCTTCCACCGCGGCTACAACGCGCGACGACAACTCGCCCACCTCGTCGTCGTCGCGCAGCCATCGTCGTAGTGCACGCGTCCGCAGCGCCTCGGGCACAACGGCCAATTCTGCGACCGACAGCCCTTCTGGACCCCGTGCCCGGTCCAGCAGCTCCGACGACAATTCCTCGAGCACGTCGCTATCGGCAGCCAGCATGTCCGCCGTGCGCGCCAACGCTTGCGCGACCCCACCCCCGAGCACGTCCTCCATCAGCGGCAGCACCTCGGTGCGCACACGCACCCGCGTGAACCGCGGATCGGAGTTGTGCGGGTCGTCGACGGGCGAGAGCCCCCACGCAGCACACGCCGCGACCGTGTCGGCGCGGCGTAGGCCCAACAGCGGGCGGCCCCACGGCGGGCGCCACTCGCGCATCCCGGAGAGCGACGCCGGCCCCGACCCGCGGGCCAGGCCCAGCAGCACCGTCTCAGCCTGATCGTCCAACGTGTGGCCGAGCAGTACCGGGCGATCTTCGCGCGCGGCCGCCAGCGCCTCGTAGCGCGCCGAACGGGCCGCCGCCTCGAGACCACCGTCGGAACCCACGACGACGGTCAGCACGCGCGCCTGCGCGCCCAACGACTCCGCAGTAGCGGCCGCGGTCGAAGCGACCGCCGCCGATCCCGACTGCAAACCGTGGTCGACCACCAAAGCCTCCACCGACAATCCCGCCCGCACCGCGGCCGACGTCAGCGCCAAGGAGTCGGGACCGCCCGACAGCGCCACGCACACCGGACCGTCGTCGGGCAGATACCGCCGCGCGAACGCGCGGACGGCACCGATCAGAGCACCCGGGCGATCCACCGGTCCGGCTCGTCGATCTCGTCGGGAAGCGGCAGCGTCTCCGGTCCGGTCCAGATGGTGTTGAACCGCTCCATCCCCACCTTCTCGACGACGTGGTCGGTGAACGCCTTCCCGCGCACGTACTGGGCGATCTTCGCATCCATGCCGATGAGCGCGCGCATGATGCGCGCGATCGGGTTGCGCGGTGCCGTCCGCCGGGCGTTGAACCCGGCACGGATCCGTTCGACCGTCGGGACGTATTCCGGACCCACCGCGTCCATGACGTGGTCGGCGTGACCCTCGAGCAGGGTGCCCAGCATCATCAGATTGGAGAAGGCCTCGTACTGCTCGGGCGACTGCAACAGCTGCATCAGGCCCAGCACGCCCGACTCACGGGGTTTGTCGCTGCGCACCGACGCCGCGAGGCGCGACACCAGCTGCGCCGTCGTCTCGTCGCCGACGGCGGTCAGCGTCGAAACGTTGTCGGTCATGTAGTCGCGCAGCCACGGGTTCGCCGAGAACTGCACTCGGTGGGTGACCTCGTGCAGGCACACCCACAACCGGAAGTCCGACGGCACCACCTTGAGCTTGCGCTCGACCCCCACGATGTTGGGCGCCACCAACAGCAGCACACCGTCGCCGCCGGTTACCGGGTCGGGCGTGAACGGGTCGTATTGGCCGAGGATCGCGCCGGAGAGGAACGCCAATAGTCCGCCCGCCTGGAATCCCCCGGCCTTCGCGGTGATGACGCCCATCAGGCCGCCGTCATCGTTGCTCCCAGCGTCGCCGTTGCCGACACCCGTGGCACCGCCTTCAACGGCGAGATCCCCGTCGGCTGCACCCATCATCGCGCGCATCGAGTCGGCGGCAGCACTGACCCACTCCCCGCGGTCGACGATGCGGGCGGCCGGCACGGCCAGCCCGTCGGCCAACCCCGTCACCTCGCGCACCGGCGCCTCCGCGCGCTTCGATGCGTCGGCCAGTTCGGCATACACCTGGTCGCGGGTGTAGGAGGTCATCGCCGGTCCGCCGCGCGCCAGTCGACGCCCAACGCCCGCGGCCACCTCCCAGTCGATAGACGCGGCCGGATCCCGACGGTTCTCCGACCCGCCGTCGGCCGTACTCATCGGCACCCGCAATCACGGATCTTGCCGACGACGGCGTCGAGTGCGGGGCGCGCCACGTCCGGCGACGTCCCGTTGGACATCAGCGCGAACGTCAGCACGCGACCGTCGACGGTCTGCACGATGCCCGTCAGCGACGAGACCCCGGTCAGCGTCCCCGTCTTCGCCCGCACCCACCCGGCGCCCGACGTCTTGCGCGGATCGAACCGGTCGGCCAGCGTGCCCGTGCCGCTGGCGATCGGCAGGCCGTCGAGCAGCACCCGCAGCTGCAAGTGGTTGGGCCCGGCGAGCCCCGACATCAGGTCGTCGAGGACACGAGCGGGCACCCGGTTGGCATACGACAGCCCTGACGCGTCGCGCAGGGTGACGCCCGTGGTGTCAAAACCCTTGTCGGTCAACGTCTTAACGATCGCCGCCGCACCGGCGTCCAACTTGCCCGGCCCGCCCGTCGCGAGCGACAACTCCACCGACAGCGTCTCGGCCAGCACGTTGTCGGAGAACCGCATCATGTCGTTGACGCGGGTGGCCAGCTGCGCGGACTTGACGGAAGCGAGCACCTTGGCGCCCTCCGGTGCACGCACCTGCTTGACGTCGCCCCGCACTCCTAGCGCCCTGGCGAGAGCCTCACCGGCGACGATCCCCGGGTCGGGCGTGCGCGGCGAGTACTCCTCCAACGGTTCCAAGCGCCCACCGTCGACCATCAGGGACTTGATCGGTGCGATGTCGCCGCCGACGATGTCACGACGGTCCCACGTGCGGTCCATCGACGGTCCGGTGAACAGCGAGAGGTCCACCGCGACCGACGTCGGCTTGATCCCGGCGTCGCGGATCTGCTTGACCAGGTCGTCGATGCGCGGGGCGTCGGTGTAGTACGTCGGCGCGCCGGGCGGCTGCGCCGAGAGCGTCGGATCACCGGCCCCGACGAGGATGACCTGCCCATCGGCACCGGCCACCACCTTCGTCGTGAGCCGACGGTCGGCCGGCATGCCGAGCAGCGCGGCCGTGGCGGTAAGGATCTTCGCGTTCGACGCCGGGATGAGCGGCTTACCCGGGTCCTTCTCCCACAGCACCTTGTCGGTCAGCGGATCGGAGACCTGCCCGGTGAGTTCCCCCAGGTCTCGGGCGTTGGAGACCTTCGACAGCGCCATCGCCAGCCCGGAGACCGTCGGGGCGGGGGCGTTCGGGTCAACCGGCAGCACCACCGGCGTCGGCGTGTACAGCTCGGGGCGGGCCGGGGTGCCCTCGGGCACACCGTCCCCGGACATCAAGGTGCGCCCGGCCACCACGCCGCCACCACCCAGGAGCGCGATGACCAGCAACCCCACCAGGGTCCAGCGCACCGTCGCACCCCGTGTGCGTGAACCGCTCACCGCCACCTCCGCGCTATCGGATGTCCGAGTCTTTTGGAGTCCGTTGCCGACCCCCTTGCCATAAACAGTATCGTTGAACCGGCTTTGCGCCGACCAACCGAAAGGAACCACCGTGGCCGTCGACGTCATCATCGAGATCCCCAAGGGGAGCCGCAACAAATACGAGGTCGACCATGAGACCGGCCGCGTCTTCCTGGACCGCTACCTGTACACGTCGATGGCCTACCCCGCCGACTACGGTTTCTTCGAGAACACCCTCGGCGAGGACGGCGATCCGCTCGACGCGCTGGTGCTGCTCCCCGAGTCGGTTTTCCCCGGCTGCACCGTCAAGGCCCGCGTCGTCGGCATGTACACGATGACCGACGAGGCCGGCGGCGACGACAAGCTGCTCTGCGTGCCCGCGGGCGACGTCCGCTGGGACCACATCCAGGACGTCGGCGACGTCAGCCAGTTCGAGCTGGACGCGATCAGCCACTTCTTCGAGCACTACAAGGACCTCGAGCCGGGCAAGGAGGTCACCCCCGGCGGCTGGGTCGGCCGCGAGCAGGCGCAGAAGGTCCTCGACGAGGCCATCGAGCGCCTCAAGACCGAAGGCCACTAGGCACCGTCGTCGGCCGAAGGCAGTCTCGTCGGCGGCCGGGTCAGCCGATATCGCCGACGGGAAAGGGCAGCGCCCGCCAAGGGCTGTGGTCGACGGTGAGCAGCGTCGCCGCGGTGCGCCGCAGATCGACGAATCCGGCGATGTCCTCGTGTAACAACGACCCGCCGACCGCCGAGACGGCGAACTCCGTCCACGACGCGAAGACCTGTGCGGCGCGGTCCCGTGCCGTCAGGATCAACTCGGCGGCCTGAGTCTGCGTGCAATAGCCCGCGGTCACGCCGAGCCGGGCCAGGTACACCGCCCAGGTCAACGAGTAGCCGCCGACCGTTCCAACGTGCCCACCGGGCGCCAAAAGACCACTGTCACAAAGGATCTCGTCGACGGCGGTGATCGCGGCGAGGCGCTCGTGCGTCGCCTCGTAGGCGTCGTCGTCGTAGTCGTGGTCGGTGAGCCAGTCGCGCCACACCTCCTCGAACTGCGACGGTGAGAATCCGCCGCGTGCGATCGACTTCGCGCGCGAGTCGAGCATCGACTCGGTCTCGATGAATTCGGTCAGTCCGATCAACGACGTCATCGTCGTGAACCAGTCGTCGGCGCCCTCGATGCCCCACGCCGTCAGCAGGCCGCGCCGCGCAGCGCCGTCGGAGCCGACGGCCGACAGCGTGTTCCAGAGGTCGGGGGTGCTCAACGCGCGCAGCGCACCGAGTGCCAAGCCCTGGGCGAGTGGTCCGTACAGCGGGCCGTCGGGATCGGCGGGCACCTGCTCGTCCGCGTGGGCGAGCAGAATCGCGTTGGCACGACGACCCTCCCGGGGGCGCATCCAGTCGGCAGCGCTGCTGTCGCTTCGACGGTGGAACGCCGCGGCCAGCTCGTCGGCGCTGAGGTCGTCGGGCCTATCCGGACCATTGGGATTGGGCTCGTCCGGCGCGCCGTCGTTGCCGGTCATGCGGTTTGCTCCGGCCGGGGGAAAGCCAGGCCCGCCCACGGGCTGCGCGGATCGTCGAGGAGTTCCTTGACCGCCGCGACGGCATCGTCCCACACGTCGTCGCACGGGTAACCGCCGAACAAGCACGACTGCGCCGAGGCGTAGCTCAGCGCGAAATCGCGCCAGTCGGTGAAGATGTCGGCGGCGTTGGCGCGCGCGGCGGCGAGGACCTCGGCGGTGAAGCGGCGCTCCGCGACACCCGAGCGCAGACCCGCCCGCACCAGGTACACCGCCGAGGACAGATCGTGGGCCATGTGGGTCCACACCCGCCGGTCCGCGGCCAGCAGCCCGACCTCGCGCAGCTCCCGCTCGATGTTGAAGACCTTGAGCGCGCCGCGGGTCACCGCCTCGATCTCCCGTTCCGACCAGCTTTGCTTAGCAGCAGCGTCGGCAATGGCGGTCACCCAATCGTCGACGTCGAGGACCGTCGTGCCGCGGTCGTCGAGGACGTCTTCGCGCACATCGAGCGCACGCTCACCCGCCGAGGCATTGATGTGGTGGCCGCGCAGCAGATGGTCGACGGCGTCGAGCCAGCCGTCGCGCCCGACTCCGTCGAGCAGTTCCCGCGCCGGACCCGGGCGCTCCGCGAGGACACCGATGGCCAGCGCCTGCGCTGCCGCGTCCTGCGTGGGGGTGTGACTCACCCGAACGACGATACTTCCCGTCGTGTCCGTGGTCCGTCGGCTGACGCAATCGGGCCGGGTCGATACGGGGGGTCCGTCGGCTGACGCAATCGGACACAGACGATACGGTGGCGGCGTGACCGATCCGACCTTCCTGCTGTCCGGTCGTCCCGGTGCTGTGCGAGGCGTCGGGGCGACGCGCTCCTTCACCGACCCCGCTGCCGCGGTGGCCGCGCTGCGCGACGGAGCCGTCGGGATCGTCGGGGCGCTGCCGTTCAACCTCGCCGACCCGGCCGCCCTGTGGGAGCCCGCCCAGCTCGACGTCGACACCGATCCCTCCTGCTTTCTCGCAGCGCAGGCGCCGACGCCGCGAGCTGCGACAGTCCTTGCGCGCCATCCCGAGCCCGCCGAGCACGCGCGCCGCGTCGCCGAAGTCGTCGCCCGCATCCGCGACGGTGAGGCCAGCAAAGTCGTCCTGGCCCGAGCATTGGACTTCGCGGTCGGTGAACCGGTGAACCCGCTGGTCTTGGCGTCGGCGTTCGCGGGCGGCAATGCCGCGCACAATGCCTTCGCCGTCGCGCTCGATGCCGCCGGCGATCGGTTCACCGGGCAGTGGATCGTCGGAGCCAGTCCCGAGTTGTTGGTGCGCCGACGTGGAACCGAGGTGTTCTGCCGGCCCTACGCCGGGACCGTGGCGCGGTCATCGGATCCTCAGGAGGATCGTCGGCGGGCCGAGTCGCTGCGGGACTCCGCCAAGGACCTCGCCGAGCACGCCTTCGTCGTCGACTTCCTGCGTGAGCGGTTGACCCCGTTCTGCTCGGCCGTCGAGGCGCCCGACGAGCCCGAACTACTGTCCACCGGCGAGCTGTGGCACCTCGCGACGCCGGTCTCCGGGGAATTGCTCGACCCGACGACGACCGTGTTGGACCTGGCTCTGGCCCTGACTCCGACGCCGGCCCTGGGCGGAACGCCGAGTGATGCGGCCGCGGAGTTGATCGGCCGGTACGAGGGCGATCGTGGCTTCTACGGCGGTGCCGTCGGATGGTGCAATGCCGACGGTGACGGCGACTGGGTCGTCACGATCCGATGTGTGGGACTCTCCGCAGATGGCTGTCGGGTCAGGGCCTGGGCCGGTGGCGGCATAGTGGCCGACTCCGACCCCGCCGCCGAGGTCGCCGAGACGACCGCGAAATTCGCCACCGCCCTCCGCGCTTTGGGTGCCGATCCCGAGCTGGCGAATCACTGATTCGCGGCAGAGAATCCCGGTTGGAATTGTCCCTTTCGCGTCGGTATGGTGATTTCCGCGATTCTTCATTCGCAAAATAAATGCGGTGTGCGACCCCCAGTCGTGGACCCGTACGACGGGAACTTTCTACGCGGCTGCTCTATGTCAGACCGTCGTCGTAGGTTCTGCTCCTGTCCGTCCCACAGACCATTGGAGGAAGCATGACCACACCTAACGACCCGCAAGACCCACGACATCCGGGCCAGCCCAACCCGCCGATCTACCCGGATCCGCGGCAGGGCGGATATCCGCAGCAAGGCTCCCAGCAGGGTTACCCGCAGCAGGGCGGGCAGCCCGGGTATCAGCAGGGCGGGTACCCGCAGCAGGGATACCCGCAGCAAGGCGGGCACCAGCAGGGCGGATACCAGCAGGGTTACCCCCAACAGGGCGGGTACCAGCAGCCCGGCTATCAGCAGGACTACACCCAACCCAACTACGCACAGCAGGGCTACCCCGGCCAGAGCCAACCGCAGCAGGCCTACGGCGCAGTGCCGCAGCCGCCGGTTCCGCCGCAGCCCGAGAAGAAGTCGAAGACCGGTCTGATTGTCGGGATCGTCCTGGCGATCATCGCCGTGTGTTGCGTCGGGATGGTCGTGGTCGGTGGAGGCGATGACGACTCGTCGAGCACCACCACGACGACGGCTGCCGAAGACACCAAGGAAGAGACCTCGACCGAGGCCACCAAGGAGACGAAAGAGACCAAGGAGGAGGACCAGGTCGCCCGGATGAACCAGCCGGTCCGCGACGGGAAGTTCGAGTTCGTGGTCAAGAAGGTGGAGGCCGGGCTGTCATCTCTCGGAGAATCCGTCATGACGCAGAAGGCACAGGGGCAGTTCGTCGTCGTGACCGTCACGGTGAAGAACATCGGCAACAAGAGCCAGGGATTCTCACCGAGCGATCAGAAGCTCATCGACACGGAGGGCCGCGAGCACGAGGCTGACGTATCGGCGGCACTACTCGGACTCGACGGGTCAGGCGCCAACCCCATCTTCGAAGACATCAACCCCGGGAACAAGGTCACCGGAAAGCTCGTCTTCGACATCCCCAAGGACGCCGTCCCCGAGGAAATCGTGCTGCACGACTCGATGTTCTCCAACGGCGTGAAGGTCTCGCTGAAGCGGTAACCCCGCAAATGTCCTGAAGCGCGTAACCCCGCAATGTCACAGCGCCGACGTCCGTGACCACTATGTGGTCACCAGCGTCGGCGCTGTTGCGTTGTTAGGTCCACCGTTGTCCTGAGATGTCCAAGACTTGTCCTGAAGTGTCAATACAACACTCCCGTAGGCGTGTGACAGTTGAAGCCCCAACGCACCGGAGGTACCGCATATGCCCATGTCTCAAGGCCGTCGTCGACGCAGCGCAATGACCGCGATTGTCACGATCGGCGTCGCACTGTCCCTCGCCGCATGCTCCTCGTCGACCTCCCCCGACGACGAGACCTCTGCCGGTGGGACGTTGTCAGCCGAGGAGACGCGGGCGATCGTCGAAGACGCGTACCTCTACGGCTACCCGCTGGTGACGATGGACATGACCCGCAAGGTGATGACCAACGTCGCCCAGCCCGAGGGAACCCGCGCACCGATGGGCCAGTTCGTGCGGATGCGGCAGTATCCGACCGCGGCGTTCCGCGACGTCACCGCGCCCAACGCCGACACCCTGTACACCACCGCCTGGGTCGACGTCGGCAACGAGCCATGGGTTCTCTCCCTGCCCGAGGCGAACGACCGGTACTACCTGTTCCCGATGCTCGACGGCTACACCAACGTGTTCGAGTCGCCCGGCAAGCGCACCACCGGCACGGGGCCGCAGACCTACGCGATCACCGGCCCGGGCTGGAAGGGCAAACTGCCGGACGGCGTGAAGGAATACAAGTCACCCACCTCGATGGTCTGGCTGCTGGGCCGCATCTACTGCACGGGTACGCCAGAGGACTATGCCGCGGTGCACAAGATGCAGGACGCGACGACGCTGACTCCGCTGAGTTCCTACGGCAAGCCGTACACGCCGGCACCGGGCACCGTCGATCCCGCGATCGACATGAAGACGCCGGTCCGCGACCAGGTGAACAACCTCTCCACCGCAGACTTCCTCTCCCGGTTGGCGGCGCTGATGAAGGACAACCCACCGGCCG
>CAZVVS010000106.1:0-13730 GCA_964630585.1 uncultured Gordonia sp. | reverse complement strand
GCAGCACCGACGTGCCCAGCTTGACCTGAGACGTCTGCGACCCCCACCACGCCAGTGGCGTGTAGGCGTCGGAGCCCCACGCCTCGGCGGTGAAGATGGCATCGAACCCGGCGGCTTCAGCCGCCTGCGCCAATTCGCCGTGATTCGCGACGGGGCCCTTGCCCCAGTACCCAAGTTGCAGACCGAGTTTCATAAGGGCAACCTACCCGGAGCCCCGTGTCCGGCGGGGCCGGACCCGTCGGGTCCGCAGGTGCGGCCTACTTTGGCGGGTGCCACACGCGCAGACCGATATGCGGCGCGGCGTGCTCGAAATCCCGGTCGACGGTCAGGAGCACATGGTCGCCGGTGATCGCCATTTGCGCGATCTGCGCTACCCGGCCGCGTCGTCGCGGTCTCGGCGGTCGCGCTTGTAGTCGTAGTCGTCGTCCCAATCGAGCGTGCCGAATGATTCAACGATCGTTGCCATCACACATCACCTCGCACGCGAGCCTACACACACCGGGCCCACCATGACGCCGAGAGCAGCGCCGCGCAGATGTCGCTAGTGCCACGTGACACTAATCCAGGCTCAGGAGCGCGACGAGAGCGTCGATGAGCCCGGTCCGGGCGTCGTCGAGATTGCCGTACGTGCCCAACATGCGCTCGGAGGTGAGGCCGCGCATCGCGGCGGGGATGAGCGCCGCCATCTGGCGCACCCGCGCCGGGTCGACGTCGAGGTCGGCGAAGGCGCGTTCGCAGGCCTGGTCCCATCCCGGCTTCCAGGAGGCGAATTCGGCTGCGGTGAGCGGGTATTCGCGCTCGAGTTCGGCTACGTCACGGGGGAGTGCGGCGCGCAGCGTCTCGATCGCCAACGATTGCGGTGTGCGCAGGCCGACGAGCATGGTGTCGATGAGGCCGGTGACGCGTTCACGCAGGGTGCCGTGCGGGGCTGCGCTGGCCGGCAGGTCGCCGCGCAGCTGCGCGGTATGGCGCAGGACGGCGGCCCACAGACCGTCGATGTCGCCGAACTGGTACTGGATGGCCCCCCAGGTGACGCCGATGTCGCGGGCGATGCGGTTGCCCGAGACCGCCGTCGGATCACCGGTGGCCAGTGAGGTGATGGCCGCGGTGATCATGTTCTCGCGGGTGGCCAATCCGCGCTTGTTCGCGCGCCGGCGCGGGGCCACATCGGTCATGCGCCCATCGTAGGCAAGGAAAGCTCCACTTTCATAGAGGGTTCTTGTATTCTTATCCGCATGGCCCGCACACCCTTGTCGATGGAGCCCACCGGGTGGTTCCAGGTCGCCTGGAGCCCGGAGATCGCGATCGGCGACATCCACACCATGAAGTACTTCAATCGCGACATGGTCGCCTGGCGCTCGGCGTCGGGCACAGTGTCGGTGTTCGACGCCTACTGCGAACACCTCGGCGCACACCTGGGCCACGGCGGCCGCGTCGACGGGGAGAACATCGTCTGCCCGTTCCACGGGTGGGAGTGGAACCAGCAGGGCCGCAACGTGTGCATTCCCTACGAAAAGCACCCGAATCGGGGACGGCGGATCCGCAGCTATCCGACGGTCGAGCGCAATGAGGCGGTGTGGATCTGGTTCGACGTCGACGGTAAGCCACCCAGCTTCGAGGTCCCCGACATGTTCGCCGATTTCGGCGACGATAGGACCGCGGCGGACTACTACCGCCCATTTCCCGCCGCGACGCTGTACCGGCCCGGATTGAGCATGCACCCGCAGTACGTGCTGGAGAACGGCGTCGACTTCGCGCACTTCAAGTTCGTGCACAAGACACCGTTCATGCCCGAGTTCACCCGCCACGACTTCGCCGGACCGGTCTCCTACGTGGACTTCACGATCGCCTTCGAGGAGGGCGCGACGCTGGACTCGACAACCAGTCGGGTCGAGTCCATCAACGCCGGACTCGGCTGTTCGATCACCAAGAGCTTCGGCATGCTCGACAACCGGACCATGCCGGCCATCACGCCCGTCGACGAGGAGACCTCCGACGTCCGGTTCACCGTGTGGATCGGACGCAAGGACGATGAGCCCGACGAGCCGATGACTCGCTACGGCGAGGTGATGGCCGGGTTGATCATCGAGCAATTCGAGGCGGACATCGATATCTGGGCGCACCAGCGCTACTCCGACCCGCCGGCGCTCTCGCCGAAGGAGTACCAGGGCTTCACCGCGCTGCGCGCGTGGGCCAAACAGTTCTATCCCGACGACGGCGACGTCGGCACCGACCCCGCCCGCCCGTACAGCGGCGCCCTTGTGAAAACGCAACCCTGAAAGGACCCCATGACCGCCAGCAACAAGATCCGCGTCTTCCAAGTCGCCACCGGCAACCTGGGATCGGAGATGATCGGGCGCATCACCGCGCACCCGGACCTGCAACTCGTGGGCCTGCACTGCTACACCGCCGACAAGATCGGGCGCGACGCCGGTGACATCGTCGGCATCGGCCCGGTCGGGGTCACCGCCACCGGCACCGTCGAGGAGATCATTGCCGCCAAGCCCGACGTGCTCACCTTCCACGGTGTCTTCCCCGACGAGGATCTGTATGTGCGGGTGCTCGAAGCCGGGATCAACATCGTGACCACCGCTGACTGGATCACCGGCTATCACCGCGACACCAACCATCCGCATCCGACGGGACGCAAGGTCAGCGAAGTGATCGCCGACGCCTGTGCGCGGGGCGGGGCCACCTTCTACGGCACCGGCATGAACCCGGGACTCAACCAGATTCTCGCGATCGCCAACTCCGCAGATGTCGCCGACATCGAGAACATCACCGTCACCGAGTCGGTCGACGTGTCCTGCCACCACTCGGTGGACACGTGGAAGGCCGTCGGCTACGGACGCCCGATCGACGACCCCACCATCCCGGATTCGCTGTACAAGTACACGGCCGTGTTCGCCGACTCGGTGTACCTCATGGCCGACGCCTTCGACCTGCAGCTCGACGAGGTGAAGTTCACCTACGAACTGGGCGCGTGCACCAAAGACGTCGACCTGGGCTGGTACTTCATGCCCAAGGGATCGCTCGGTGCCAACTACATCAAGTACCAGGGGATGGTCGACGGGGTGCCGCGCATCGAATCGCACCTGGAATGGCAGATGACCCCGCACACCGACCCCGCGTGGAACATCCGCGGCTGCTACATCACCCAGATCACCGGCGATCCGATGGTCTACAACAAGCACATGATCTTCCCCGCCAAGGGCGTGGACCTGTCCAATCCGGAGAGCTTCGCCTCGATCGGGATGACGGTGACCGGCCTGCCGGTGCTCAACTCGATCCGCGCGGTCGTCGCGGCGCCCCCCGGGATCATCACCAGCAACGACCTACCGCTGCGCGCCTTCGCCGGCCGCTTCAAGCTCTGAGAGGAAACACCCCACATGACCGATGCCGTCATCGTCTCCGCCGTCCGCACGCCGATCGGCCGCGCCTACAAGGGCAGCCTCGTCGGCACCGACGCCTTCGAACTGGGACAGGTCGTCCTCGAGGCATCGATGACGCGCCTGGGACTGGCGCCCGACACCGTCGACGACCTTGTGCTCGCCGAGAACTACCAGGGTGGCGGCGTCATCGCACGCAACATCGCCGTGCGGGCGGGGTTGTCGGCCATCCCCGGTCTGGCCCAGAACCGATGGTGCGCCGGCGGGCTGTCGGCGGTCGCGACCGCCGCCGGATCGGTGAAAGCCGGAATGGACCGCATGGTGCTGGCCGGTGGGACCGAGAGCATGAGCACGGCGCCGGCGACACTCAAGCGCGATGCCGAGGGCACCATGGGGCCGTGGTTGTCGCTGGCCAACCCGGAGTGCTCCGAGGCACCGCCATTGGACATGGCGCTGACCGTCGGCGAGAACACCGCGCGCCTGGCCGGGCTCACGCGGGCCGATGTCGACGCGTGGGCATTCCGGTCGCACGAGCGGGCGATCGCGTCCATCGACAACGGCTGGTTCGACGAGGAGATCGTGCCGGTGCCGGTCGGCGACGGATTCTTCAAAGTCGACGAGCACCCGCGACGCGGGGGATCGTTGGAGAAGATGGCGTCCCTGCCGTTTCTGCATCCCGAACTCGACGCCCCGACGGTGACCGCAGCGAACTCGGCCGGCCTCAACGACGCGGCTGCGATGGTCGGCGTCGCGAGCGCCGAGTTCGCCGCGGCCAACGGGCTGACCCCGCTGGCCCGGATCCGGTCGTGGGCGTCGGTGGGCGTGGATCCGGTGGAGACGGGCCTCGCGCCGTCTGTGGCGATTCCCAAGGCGCTCGACCGCGCCGGTGTCGGCCTCGGCGACGTGGCGCGCTTTGAGATCAACGAGGCCTTTGCCTCGGTGCCGGTCGCGGCGGTGCGCAAACTCGGCCTCGACGACGACATCGTCAACGTCAACGGCAGTGGGTGCAGCCTCGGCCACCCTATCGCGGCGACCGGCGCGCGGATGGTCGTGACGATGGTCAACGAACTGCGCCGCAACGGGCTGTCGCTCGGATGCGTGTCCATGTGCGCCGGTGGTGGGATGGCCACCGCGATGGTGCTCGAACTGCTCTGAGTCCCAGTGTTCGCAAACCCCAGCGTTCTGGGGTTTCAGGTGGTCTCGGCGGCGAGCGACTTCGCCCATCGCAGGTCGATCTTGCCGGCGGGGGAACGGATCAGCGCCGAGGTCCGGATGAACTCTTTGGGCACCTTGTAACCGGCGACGTGCTCACGGCACGCCGCATCGAGCTCCTCGTCGGAGGGATCGGCTCCGTCGACGAGGGCGATGATCGCCACGACCTCCGAGCCCCAGCGCTCCGAAGGGCGGCCCACGACGACGACGTCGGCCACGCCCGAATGGGTCAGCACCGCGCGTTCGACTTCTTCGGCGAAGATCTTCTCGCCGCCGCTGTTGATCGTCGCGGAACTGCGGCCGAGGACCTGGATGTGGCCTTCGTCGAGGACGACCGCGCGGTCGCCGGGCACCGACCAGCGGACGCCGTCGATGGTGGGGAAGGTGCCCGCGGTCTTTGCCGGGTCCCCGAGGTAGCCCAGGGGGACCAATCCGCTGCGGCCCAGCCACCCCTCGCCCTCCCCGGGCGCGAGCACACGGTCGAGGTCGTCGGCGAGCACCGCGGTGTCCGACTGTGGGGCGAAGGTGGGGGCGTCGTCCGCGTCGGCGGCGGCGGTCATCTGCAGGCCGCCCTCCGATGACCCCAAGACGTTGAGGATGAGAACGCCCGGGACTGCGGCACGGAACCGTTCGCGCACGCCGTGGGAGACGTTGGCGCCGCCGTTGCTGATCATGGACAGTGACGACAGGTCGTAGTCGCCGCGCTCGATCTCGTCGATGAGCGGGCGTGCCATGGCATCGCCGACGACGGGGAGGTTGAAGACCTTCTCGGTTTCGACCAGGCGCAGCACCTCGTCGGGGCGCAGTGTGTCGACGGTGTCGGGCATGATGATCCGCCCGCCCATCGTCATGATGTTGAACAGCGCCCACTGGGCGGCGCCGTGGATCAACGGAGCCAGCAGCATCGAGGCGATGTTGCCGGCCGCTGCGCGCGCCACGTCGGCGATGGCGTCGATCGACGGGTAGGCGGTCTCGCTGCCGAAGGGGCGCCCGCCCATCGACGAGACGAAGATGTCGTGCTGGCGCCACATCACGCCCTTGGGCATCCCGGTCGTGCCGCCGGTGTAGAGCAGGTATAGGTCCTCGCCGGAGGGGGTGGGCATCTCGTTAGCGGGCTGAGTATCCAATCGGCCCGCTCGCTGCGCTCCCGGCGCCGGCGTGGTGACGATGGACTCGTAGTCGACGGCTCCAGGTAGCAGGTCGTTGCCGGACTCGTCGGCGACCTGGATCAGGACCCGCAGGTCCGGGAGCTGATCGCGGACCGTGGCCAACACTGGCGCGAACCGTGCGTGGTAGACAATGCCCGTGGCGCGGGAGTCGGTGAGCATGTGTAGGAGCTCGGCTTCGACATACCGGTAGCTGCAGTTGAAGGGCGCCACGCGGGCGCGGTAGGCGCCGATCATCGCCTCGATGTATTCGTTGCCGTTGAGCAGGTAGAGGGCCAGGTGGTCCTGTCCGGATTCGTGGTTCTGCAGTTCGCTCCGCTCGCGGTGGCATCCCATCCCGACGGAGGCCAGGTAGTGGGCAATCCCGTCGGCGCGGACGTCGACTTCGCGGTAGGTGTGGTGACGTCCCCGCCAGGTAAGCAGGGGTACGTCGGGAATGGCGTCGGCGATTCCGTGGAAGACCGCGGAGAGGTTGAAGAGTGGTTCTGGCGTATCGGGCATCAGGCAGGAGTCCTCATGGTTGCCCAAGCGTTTGCTTGGTATCCGTCGAGGATAGGGGCTCACGACTGCCAGTGGTTCGCTATCAGGCGCATGCCGCTGGTGCTCATCGGCGTCACCGCCTCGTAGAGCCGGTAGTACTCGGTGTGGGCGATGTGCCAGCGACCGCCGAGTCGCACGTATCGGTCGCTGTAGTACGAGGCTCCGGTGATGACCGTGTCGAAGTCAGGGGCGATCACGATGTCGGACATCGACCAGCGCCCTTCCGCGGCGTCGCCCGCGACGTCGATCTCGGGATTTCCGAACGTGTGGGTCGTGATGACGGTGCCGGTCAGCGACGAGCGCATGTAGTCGACGATGGCGTCGCGTCCGTCGAAGTGCAGCGGCTCGCCCTGGCTGACCGTGCCGTAGCGAGCGGTCGCGTCGGGGGCCAGAGTCGAGCCGAACTCCTCCCAATGCCGATTGTCCAGGCACCGGCCGTAGCGATACTTCAGCACCGTGATCTCGTGGATATCGCCGAGGACGGCAGGATCGACGGTCATGACAGCCTCACAGGTCGGGGAGGGGCATCTCGAAGTTGGGGGCGAGGAGGCCGCCGTCGACTTCGAGGATCTTGCCGGTCAAGTAGGCGCCGGCGTCGGAGGCCAGGAAGAGGGCCGTCGCGGCGACCTCCTCGGGCCGGCCGAGTCGCTGCAGCGGCGTGCGCGCCTCGATGTCGCCGCGCATCGTGTCATCGGCGGCCACCACCTCCAGGGCCGAGGTGACGATGGCACCCGGCGCGATGGCGTTGACCCGGATTCGCGGGTTCAGGTCGAGTGCGGCCAGCCGCGTGTAGTGCGCGAGCGCAGCCTTGGCGGTGCCGTACATGCCGAAACCCCGACCGGGCAGGCGGCCCACGGCCGAGGTGATGTTGATGACGGACCCGCCGGCGTCGTTCTTCACCAGTTCGGGCACGGCGGCGACGAGTATGTTGTGCGCCACGGTCACGTTGAAGTTGAAGGCCCGGTCGAGGTCTTTGCCGCGGGTCTCCATCAACGGTTTGGGGAAGGCGCCGCCGACGTTGTTGACCAGGATGTCGAGCCTTCCGAACTCACTCACCGCCGCGTCGACCAGCAGGTTCGGCTCGGCAGTGGACAGGTCGGCGGCAACGGTGACGGCGCGGCGTCCGGTGGCGCGGACCGATTCGGCGACCGAATCAAGGTCATCGGCGGTGCGGGCGGAGATCACCACATCGGCGCCGGCGTCAGCGAAGCCGCGGGCGATCGCCGCGCCCAGGCCGCGCCCGGCGCCGGTGACAATGGCTACGCTGCCGTCCAGTCGGAAGAGGTCGAGGATCGAGGACACGCGTCTAGTAAACAACTCTCGACCATGCGGCGCACTAGGCTTGGCACATGGCTGCAAACCTGGACGTCATTGCCGGTGACGAGTGCGTGTGTGCGTGTCACCGCGACCCGTCCATCCATCACGTCGTCGCATGCTGTGCCGACTGCGACGACTGCGCCACCCGCGTCACGACCATCGCCTTGCCCACGCACAAGCCCGGGCGCTGCAGCGGGTTCCGCACCGGTCGGTTGGCCCTTCAGGTCGACGCGGTGGTGTGCGTCCTCGCGGGTATCGCACTCGTGGTCACCGGATTCGTCTGGTCGTTCATGCCGATCTGGCTGCACATCGTCCTCGGCCTCGTGGCCCTCGCCTCGGGGATCAACTTGTGGTTCACCGCGTCGCGCCAGCCGCTGCGTGCCGTGCTTGCTCTCACCCTGGCGTTGGACTTGATGGCGACAGTCGTCTTCATCGTGATTGGGCTGCTCACCGACGGCCGCCCGCGCCCCGTGGCGTTTTTTGCCGCCGCGGTATTCGCGTTGTTCTCGATCTGGAAGTGGGTGGCACTGCGCAAGACGCAAGGCGCGCCCGTAGCCGCGTCATAGCGGCGCAGTGAGCGCCATCGACAGTGCGTGACCGCGCGATGAGCGCCGCCGCTGCCCGCTAATGCTGGGCGCGTCGTCGACTGGCAAGGAAGAACTGTGCCGCCTCGACGATCGAGTCCGGCGTCGGCGCCGGATCCCAGCCGAGTTCGGCGACGGCCTTGGAGTGGTCCATGCGCGGCATGACGTGCATCAGGCGGACCGACGTCGGGGTGAGTGGGGAGTCCTTTCCGCGCAGCCGCGCGGTCGCCGACGCCAACAGCGCCATCCGGGTCAGCTTGGCCCGCGACACCGCGTTCGACGGCGGCTCGACACCCACCGACGCGCAGGCGACGTCGAAGATCTCCTTGGGCGACATGAACCGCTCGGCGATGATGTACCGCTCGCCGACGCGTCCCCGCTCACCGGCGAGCACCATCGCTACGGCGGCATCGGTGATGCCGACTACCTCGGCTCCGACACCCTCGAGGTAGAACGGCATCTTGCCGCGCACCGCAGCCTTGACCATGCCGCCGTGCGGGGTGGGGAGGTAGTCGCCCGAACCGTAGGTGTTGGCGACGCACATCGCGACGGCGGGCAGGCCGCGGGTGTGGCAGTAGTCCATCACCATGTCCTCTGCTGCGACGCGGGTCTTCGCGTACTCGCCGCCCTTGCGCAACCAGTTGTTGCGGATTTCCTCAGTGGCCATTCCCGACTGCGGGATGCCGATGGTCACGACGGAGCTGGTGAACACGAACTTGCGCAGGTCGGCCTCGGCGGCGACGTCGAGGACACCGCGCAGCCCTTCGACGTTGGTCCGCCACATCGGGGTGGGGTCGCGCAGCCACGGCCGTGCGTCGACGACGCAGTAGTAGACGACGTCGCAGCCGGCCATGGCCGTCCGGATGGAGTCCAGGTCGAAGATGTCGCCGTAGACCCGTTCGACGTCGAGCCCGTCGATGCCGCGGGTGTCACTCGTCTCCCGGACGAGGGCGCGGACGCCATCGCCACGTGCGGCCAACTCGGCCACCACGTGGGCGCCGAGAAACCCGCTCGCCCCGATCACCAGGCTCTTCGTCATCGCGTCACCCTCAGCACGCCCGTGATGTTACGTGGCACCTCGGAAGAGCGATCAGATGGCCATCGCAGCCCGCACGTCGGCCTCGGCTGCCGCGCCGCCGGCCCCCGACGAGGTGACCCGACCGCTTTCCAGGACGTAGTACTTCGCGGCGGCGGCCAGTGCGAAACCGATGTGCTGTTCGACGAGAAGAACGCCGAGCCCGCCCCGGTTCGTGAGCTCGGAGATGGTGTTCTCGATCTCGGCGACCACCGATGGCTGGATGCCCTCGGTCGGTTCGTCGAGGATCAGCATCCGCGGCTCGGTGATCAGTGCCCGCGCGATCGCGAGCTGCTGGCGCTGCCCGCCCGACAACAGCCCGGCCGGTCGGTCCAGCAATTCGGTGAGGGCCGGGAAGAGGTCGAGCATCTCCGCTATGAGTTCCTTGCCGCGCTTGCGGCCGTCAGCGACAACCTGGAGATTCTCGGCGGTGGTCAACTGCGGGAAGCTCTGCTGGCCCTGCGGGACATAGGCCAACCCGTGGCGAACGCGGACGCTGGGGCGCGTGCCGGTCAGGTCCTCGCCGTCGAATCGGATGGTCCCGCTCGAGGTCTTCAGCAACCCGATGGCCGCCTTCAACAGGGTCGTCTTCCCGGCGCCGTTGTGGCCCATGATCGCGACGACACCGTCCGACGGCACGGACAGGTCCACTCCGTGGATCACTTCGGTGCGGCCGTACCCGGCTCGGACGTCGATGAGTTCGAGCATGTTCAGGCCTCCTTCGTCGATGCGGTGTCAGTCGATTCGGTGCCCTCGGCTACCGCACCGTCTTCGAGGGCGTCACCCTCGATGGTGCCGAGGTAGACCTCCTGCACCTTCGGGTTTGCCTGCACCTCTTCGACGGTGCCCTCGGCGAGCACCTGCCCGCGGGCCAGCACCGTCACCGAGGTGGCGAAGCTGCGCATGAACTCCATGTCGTGCTCGACGACGACGACGGTGCGCTCGCCGCCGATCCGGCGCAGCAGGTTGCCCGTCTCCTCACGCTCCTCGCCACTCATGCCGGCGACCGGCTCGTCGAGCAGCAGGACCGAGGCGTTCTGCACCAGCAGCATCCCGATTTCGAGCCACTGCTTCTGCCCGTGTGCCAGGACGCCGGCCGGTTTGTCGCGCAGGTGCGCCAACCCGGTCGTCTCCAGCGCCTCCTCGATCGCGGCGGGCACTTCGGCGGGGCGGCGGCGCAGCATTGTGCGGATCGACCGTCCCGCACCGGCCGCGATGTCGAGGTTCTGCAACACGCTGAGCTCCTCGAAAACGCTTGCGGTCTGGAAGGTCCGCCCGACGCCCAGGCGGGCGATCTGGTGCACCTTCTTCCCGACGAGTTCGACGCCGGACTTCTGGATCGACCCGGTCGACGGGACGAGGCCGGTAATCGCGTCGATGATTGTGGTCTTGCCTGCGCCGTTGGGCCCGATGAGGAACCGGAGATCGCCCTGGAAGAGGGTGAGGTCGACGTCGCGGACGGCTTTGAACCCGCCGAAGTCGACGTTGAGTCCGCGGACTTCCAGATAGTCGCTCGACATGCCGGCGTTGCCGCCGAGCTTTGGATCCTTCTCCCCGTGGAGGATGGGCGGGGCACTGGTGTCCTTGGTCATTCTGCGGCTCCAATCGGTGCAGTCGCGGCCGGTGCGGGTGCTTTGGGTGCGCTACCGCCGTCGTCCTTCGGCCGTCGCCGCGACCGGAGGGCGGCGACGATCCCGGCCAGGCCGGCGGGGAAGAAGCCCACCACGACGATGAACAACAGGCCCTGCGCGTAGGTCCAGCCCGAGGGGAACTGCTCGGACAGGCTGGTCTGGGCCCAGGCGACGGCGATGGCTCCGAGCACCGGGCCCAACAGCGTGGAACGACCGCCGATGGCCACGCCGATCAAGAAGGCGATCGATGGTACGACCCCGATGTCGGCGGGGGAGATGATGCCGACGATCGGTACGAACAGCGCGCCGGCAATGCCGGCGAACAGCGCGGCGACGGCGAAGGCGACGACCTTGACGTTCGCCGGGTCGTAGCCGAGGAAGCGGACCCGTTCCTCCTGATCGCGGACCGCGACGAGCAGCTCGCCGTAGCGGCTGTACATCAGCTGCCGCACGATCGCGACGAGGACCAGTAGTGCGCCGGCGGCGATGAAGAACAGCATCCGCTGATTGATCGGGTCGCTCAGTGCGAGTCCGAAGAACCCCTGGAAGTTGTTCAGCCCGTTGCTGCCACCGGTCGTCTGCTGGCCCACCAGAAGGATCGCGAAGGCCGCGGCCAGGGCTTGGGAGAGGATCGCGAAATAGGCGCCCTTCACCCGGCGCTTGAAGACGCCGAGGCCGAGCACGGTTGCGACGAGGGCCGGGACGATGAGGATGGCCAGAATCGTGACGAGTGGTGAGGTGAACGGTTTCCAATACGCGGGCAGTTCGGTCTTGCCCGCGATCTGCATGAAGTCGGGTACCGCCGAACCGGACTGCGCGGCGTCGGCGATCTTGAGGTGCATCGCCATGATGTAGGCGCCGAGCCCGAAGAACACGCCCTGGCCCAGGGTGAGCATGCCGCCGCGGCCCCAGGCCAGACCGATGCCGACCGCCACCATGCCGAAGCAGAGGAACTTGCCCAACAGGTTGAGGCGGAAATCCGACAGCACCGCGGGCGCGACACCGAACAGGAGCACTGCGGCGACGGCGAAACCCGCCCACACCTTCCAATGGTTCTCGAAGTACGTCTTCATACCAGGCTCCTCGTCTGCGCGGGGAACAGTCCCTGGGGGCGGATCTGCAGGACCACGATGATGAGCGCGAAGATGATCACCTTCGCGATCGATGCGGTGGTGCTGTATTCGATGAACGAGTTGAGGATGCCCAGCGCGAAGGCCGCCAAGACCGTGCCCTTGATGCTGCCGAGGCCGCCGATCACGACGACGAGGAAAGCGTCGATCAGGTAGGTCGTCCCGGTGTTGGAGCTGGTCGACCCGATGAGGGTCAGTGCCACACCGGCGACGCCGGCCAGTCCGGAGCCGATGAAGAAGGTAGTCAAATCGGTCTTGCGGCTGGAGATCCCGCTCGCTTCGGCGAGGTCGCGGTGCTGCACGACTGCCCTCGTGCGCCGGCCCATCGCGGTGTAGCGCATCATCGCCGCCAGGGCCGCGACGCACACCACGGCCAGAATCAGGATGAAGATGCGTGTCTTGGGCACGACGGTTCCGAGGACCTCCACACCGCCGCTGAGCCACTCGGGCGTCAGGACGCGTACTGCGGGCGCGCCGAACATGTCGCGGGCCAGCTGCTGCAGGATCAGGCCGACGCCGAAGGTGACCAGCAGCGTATCCAGTGGTCGGTGGTACATGTGCTGGATGAGGGTCACCTCCAGCAGCACTCCGATCAGCCCGCCGACGAGGAATCCGATGATCAGCGAGGTGATCAGAGCAACCCCGGTGTTGGAGATGAGGTATTCCTGCACCGAGTAAGCGGTGTACGAGCCGGCCATGATGAAGGACCCGTGCGCCATGTTGATGACGCCCATCTGTCCGAAAGTCAGGGCCAGGCCGAGTGCGGCGAGCAGCAGGATCGAGCCGAGGCTCAATCCGGTGAAGAGTTGGGAGACGACTACGTCCACGACAGGTCTCGATTCCTTGTCTGTTGCGCGGGCAGGTCTGTGCGCGCATGGCACGGGGATCGGTCGGCCCGCCTCCGCGTCGTTTCGCAAGGACGCGCGGAGGCGGACCGCACCGATAGCGGGTTAGCCGCTGAGGCCCTTCGCCCAGGCGTAGCCCTTCAGGTAGGGGTCCGGAACGATCGGCTTGCCCGAATCCCACACCGTGTAGATGAGGCCGTCGTTGCGGATCTCACCGATCCGCGCGGTCTTGGTGACGTGGTTGTTCGAACCGTCGATCGTCACGAGGCCCTCGGGCGCCTCGTAGCTCACTCCACCGGCCGCGTTCTGAATCTCGGTGACGCCGAAGGACTTCGCCTTCTCCACCGTGTTCTTCCACAGGTAGACCGAGGTGTAGGCCGCTTCCATCGGGTCGGAGGTCACCTTGTTCTGACCGAATTTGGCCTTGTAGGCCGCGACGAACGCCTTGTTCACCGGGGTGTCGATCGTCTGGTAGTAGTTCCAGGCGGTGAGCTGACCCTCGATGTTCTGCACACCGATGCCGCCGACCTCTTCCTCGGCAATCGAGACCGAGATGACCGGCATCTTCTTGGCGGTCAGGCCGACATTCTTGTACTCGCGGAAGAAGGCGACGTTGGAGTCACCGTTCAGCGTGTTGAAGACCGCATCGGCACCCGCGGTGCGCACCTTGTTCACGATGGTCGTGAAGTCGGTCGAGCCCAGTGGGGTGTAGTCCTCACCCTTGATGGCGATGCCGTTGGCCTCCGCGTACGCCCTGATGATCCGATTGGCGGTCTGCGGGAACACGTAGTCGCTGCCGACCAGGTAGAGCGACTTGACGCCCTTCTCCTTGAGGTAGTCG
>CAZVVS010000105.1:0-13758 GCA_964630585.1 uncultured Gordonia sp. | reverse complement strand
TGTCGCGAATCGACATGGTGGGGAACGGGTTCGGGCGCTGGAACACCATGCCGATGGTCTTGCGCACGCCGACCGGGTCCACGCCGGGGGCGTAGATGTCGTCACCGTCGAGCAGCACCGAGCCCGTGGCGCGAGCGCCCGGAATCACCTCGTGCATGCGGTTGAGGGTGCGCAGCACCGTCGACTTGCCGCAGCCCGACGGGCCGATGAAGGCGGTGACGCTGCGCGGCGGCACCGTCAACGACACGCCCTTCACGGCGAGGAACTTGCTGTAGTAGACGTTCAGATCGGAGATATCGAGGCGCTTGGCCATGGTGAAACGGGTCCTTAGCTCTTCTGTGTTAGCTCTTCTTGGGCGCGAAAACGGTCGAGACGCCCCGCGCGCCGACGTAAGCGATGGCGACGAGGATGACCAGCGAGAGCGCGGCGCCCCACACCTGGTCGAAGGCGCTGGGCCCCTGGCCGTACTGCTGCACCATCATCAGCGGCAGCGATTCCTGGTTGCCGTCGAACGGATTCCAGTTCATGGCCTTGGTGGAGCCGACGAGGATCAGGACAGGCGCGGACTCCCCCATGACGCGGGCGATGGCCAGCATCACGCCGGTCACGATGCCCGATAGCGCGGTCGGCAACACGACCCGCAGGATCGTCTTCCACTTCGGCACGCCCAAGGCGTAGGACGCTTCACGCAGGTCCTGCGGCACGATCTTCAACATCTCCTCGGTGCTGCGCACCACCAGCGGCATCATCAGCAGCACCAGCGCGACCGCGACTAGGAACCCCATCCGCGGCAGACCCAGCGTCGTGCGCCACACCGCGTAGACGAATAGCGCCGCGACGATCGACGGGACGCCCGAGAGGATGTCGACCATGAACGTCGTCGCACGGGAGAGAACCGAGCGCCCGTCGGAGTATTCGACGAGGTAGACGGCGACGAGGATGCCCAGCGGCACCGAGATCACCGTCGCCAGCAGCGTCTGGACCAGGGTGCCGACGATGGCATTGGCCGCACCGCCGTAGCGCTCCGAGCGCAGCCACCAGTCGGGGTCGGTGATCGGCCCGATGCCCTTGGCGACCAGCGTGGCGAGCAGCCACACCAACGGGATCATGGCGATGACGACGGCCAGCACCACGGCGGCGCGGGCCCCGGAATCCACCACTTTGCGCCGGGCAGCCAGCGGTTTGAAACTCGACTTCGGTGGTTGGGTGCCCGACGAGCCGCTGGGCGAGGCGGGTGTAATGAGACCGAGTGTCATGTCAGGCCTGCCTTCTGCCGACGATGGCCCGCGCAGCCGCGTTCACGAGGAACGTGAGTACGAACAGGGCCAGGCCGGCGGAGATGAACGCCCCGGTCTTGGCGGGCGAGTCGAATTCGGCGGCGTTGTTCGCGATCTTCGTCGCAAAGGTCTCGCCGCTCTCCATGAGGTTGAAGTTCATCGGCCCGGTGTTGGAGATGATGAGGTAGAGCGCCATCGTCTCGCCGAGCGCGCGGCCCAGGCCGAGCATCGAGCCGCTGATGTAGCCGGAGAACCCGAACGGCAGGACCGCGGTCCGTACGACCTCCCACTTGGTCGCGCCCAGCGCCAGCGCCGCCTCGCGGTGGGCGACGGGCGTCTGGACGAACACCTCCCGGGTGACGGCGGTGATGATCGGCAGGATCATCACGGCCAGCACGATCCCCGCGGTGAGCAGCGTGCCGCCGGTCGACATGTTGGTCACGTTGTCGGCCGGTTCGGCGAAGAACGGGAGGAAGCCGGCGTTGGCCACGAGCCAGTTGTTGACCGGCACCATCGCCGGGCCGAGCACCAGGATCCCCCACAGGCCGTAGACGATCGACGGCACGGCGGCGAGCAGGTCGACGAGGTAGGTGACCGGACCGACGAGCCGCTTGGGCGCGTACTCGGTCAGGAAGACCGCAATGCCCAAGGCGATCGGCATGGCGATCAGGAGTGCGATGAGCGAGACCAGCAACGTCGCGTAGGCGAGCTTGGGGATACCGAATTTCAGGACACCGCCGTCAACGATCCAGTCGCCGGAGTAGGTGAAGAAGTCGGCCTCGTTGTCGATCAGCGAAGGTGCGGCGGTGATCACCAGGAAGACCGCGATCAGCGCGATGACGACCGTCACGAGGATCCCGGATCCGGTGGCGAGGCGGCGGAACACCACGTCGCCGAGGCGGCTCGCAGCCGATCCGGCCAACGTCGATGGCCCCGACGATCCTGGCGTCGGCACCCGCGTCGACAGTCGTCCCGACGACGGTGACGTGTCGGGGTCATCGGGAACCGCGTGGCTCCCCGTCTCCGGTGTCATCTGATTCGTCGCTGCCACGGGCTACTTCAGGGCGTCGATCGTCGGCGTGAGCCGCGCGCGGTAGCCCGCCGGAAGTGGCACGTAGCCGATGTCGGCGAGGCCCTTCTGACCGTCGGCGAGGATCGTCGTGAACGCCTCGCGCATCGCCGGCGCGGTCTGCGCGTCGGGGTATCCGGCACTGCAGACGACCGAGTACGGCGTGAGGATCAGCGGGTAGGCACCGGGCGCGTTCGCCGCGAAGAGGGCATCGGCGTCGACGACGAGGTTCTTCGAGTCGGGCTCGGTGAAGGTGACCGCGTCCAAGGCCTTGGCGGCCGACTCCGCGGTCAACATGACGGGACCCGACCCGAAGTCGATGGCGGCCACCCCGAGGTCGTTCTCGGTGGCGAAGCCCCACTCGACGTATGTGATCGACCCGGCGGTCTTCTTGACGGTGTCACCGACGCCGGTCGACTTGGCCGCGGCCGACCCGCCCTTGCCCTTGAACTCCTTCGAGTGCTCATAAGGCCAGGCCTGCGGGGCGCTGAGCTGCAGGAACTTCTGGAAGTTGTCGGTGGTGCCGGAGCTGTCGCTGCGGTGGACGGGCACGATCCTCGTCGACGGCAGTGTGACGCCCGGGTTCAGCGCGGCGATCTCCGTGTCGTCCCACGCGGTGATCTTCGAGTCGAAGATCTTCGCGAGGACCGCCGGCGAGAGCGTCAGCTTCTCGACACCGGGGAGGTTGTAGGCCAGCGCCACCGGACCGGCGACGAGCGGGATGTGCCACGCGTCGTTGCCGTTGCAGCGCGCGTTGGCCTTGGCGGCCTCGTCGTCCTTGAGCGGTGAGTCGGTGCCGGCGAAGTCGACGTCGCCCGCAAGGAACTTCTTGATCCCGTCGCCCGACCCGCTGCCGGTGTAGTCGAGGACCGCTCCACCGGCCTCGGTGAGCACTTCGCTGAAGTGCGCCATCGCCTTCTGCTGTGCCGTCGATCCCTCGCCGGTGATCGTCGCCGACCCCGATCCACTACATCCCGCGACCGCCAGCAGGGCAGCCATTCCCGTCACTGCCGTTGCGGCACGGACACTGTTTCGCTCGATCGTCACCATCGATCCTTCGTCGTCTTGGCCCCACTTCGGGCTCGTCAACGGCGACGGTATGGGTCGAGGGTGGCCACTCCCCTTCGGCAAGGTGAACGAACGACGAACGGCGTCTGTCCGATTTGTGCGGTGTTCGCGACGATAGAGCGGGAGTATCCAGACCGATCAACCCCGGTCGTCTTTGCGTGCCTTCCGCGTCGCGAGGGCGCACCGGATCAGGTAGCCGGGCGTGGGCGGGATCCAACCGAGCTGCCTCGCCTGGCCCATGTCGTCCCGGTTGGCCCAGTGCTCGATGACTTGGCCCTCGCGCAGGCGGAACCAGTGCGACTGCGTGACCGCGAACTCTGCGCCGGTGGGGGCGAAAGCGCGCTCGACCCCGCCTTCGGCGTCGTAGGTGACGAACGGCCCGGTGTGCCGGCCCCGCATGGTCGTATGCACGACGGCCAGTTCGCCCTCGACGACGATGTCGTGGACATCCCACGTGAGGTCGGAGTACGCGGCGCGCAGCCATTGGGCGGTGGCGTAGAAGGCCGCGGGACCTTTGCCCCGCGCCGCGACTGGTTCATCGGCCGCCTCGCGGTTGGTCGCCTCCGGGTGGGTGAGGCGGATGAACTCGTCGTAGTCCAACGTGGACATGGCCATCAGCGTCTCGCGGATGATGCGGTCGGCGGTGAGGGTGTCAGACATCAGGATCTCCAAATCGGGGGTGCAGGCGCTGGGTCGCGCCCTATTACATACAGTACTACTGGATTCAATACTGAGCTACAGTAATTATTTTGACGGCCCTGGCGCGATCCGCCGCCGCCGGCGATGTGAGGTAATGAGGCAATGACCGGCAGCACGCAAAGCCCGCGCTCCTACGACAACCGCGGCCGCGCCGATCAGGCTCGACGCAATCGGCTGGAGGTGCTCAACGCAGCGCGTCGACTGTTCCTCGAACAGGGCTACGCCGCGACGACGATTGCCGCGATCGCACGCGAGGCGGGGGTGTCACCGGAGATGGTCTACAAGTCGTTCGGGACCAAGGCCGCCGTCGCCAAAGCCGCCTACGACGTCACCCTCGTCGGCGACGACGAGCCCATCCCTATGGCGCAGCGCCCCGAGTTCCTGGCCATACTCGACGAGCCGACCGCGCAGGGCAAGCTCCGCCGCCACGCCGCCCTGTCCCGCCTCCTCTGCGAGCGCGTTGGCCCGCTCGGCGCCGCCCTGATCGCCGCCGCCCGCAGCGGATCGGACCCGGCACTCACCGCGTTCGCGCAGACCATCGGCCATGAGCGGCTGATCGGGGCGGGCATGTTCGTCGCCCACCTCGCCGAGACCGGCTGCCTGCGCCCCGGATTGGACCCCGACAAGGCGCGCGACATCATCTGGACCCTCAACTCGCTGGCGGTCTACGAACTCCTGATCGTCGACCGGGGATGGACCCACGACGAGTACGAGTCATGGCTCGCCGCGTCCCTCGTCTCTGCCCTAGCGCCGCTTGAATAGAGCGGTGGCAGCAGCTCAGTTGAATACAATGAGATACATGCCTGCGCGGAATCCTGCGATCAGTACCTACGCTCAGGATACGCGTCGGCGACTTCGGCCAACTGCGCGTCATCGCATGGCAGCTTCGTCCAGACACCGAGCTGACCGGCGTCGAAGCGCTCCAGCTGTACGAGCGCAACTGGCGCCACGTCGACCAGGACGCGATGGACGACGAGGAGCGTGCCCTGATCCAACGATTGGCCGAGGCGCACAGCGGTGGAGTGCTGCTTGTTTGATCGCCTCCACCACGGACGGATAGCCGGTGTCCTTGAAGCCCTGGACGTCGACTTCCTCGCGGCCTCGCGATGCGATGCATCCCACTCCTGACCTCTTGGCACGAGCCATCGCCAAGGCCCACTCGGCCTATGGGCAGGCGGTCCGCATCGACCTCGACAAAGCCATCGACTACCTGCGGGACAACCCACACCGCCTCGGCGATTGCATGCGCGCACTACAAATGAACGCCACTCCACGGGCAGTTCTGTGGGACCGCATCAAGCGGCTCCAGAGCTAGCGTGGAGCCCCGACGCTCAGTCCCGGCGCAGCCCGAGCATCCCAGCAACGTTGCGGCCGACTGACTCGACGGCACTGACCGGCGCGAGCGCAGTTTCGGCGATCCCGACCAACTTCTCGACGCGGCTGACGACCCCCTCGAGTCGGCTCATGAGGGTCTCGAGTTGGTCGGCCATGCCATCCACGCGGTCCATCGCCTGGGTCACGCGGCCCAGCGAGTAGTCGAAGGATCCCAGCGTCGTGTCCAGCGACTCCATGGTCTGACCCATGTCGGCAAGGATCTCCTGCACTTGATCGACGGTCTCGTCGGCCGTCAGTGCCGCCTGGGTCAGCTTGCGCAGTCGTTCCCGACCCGTGCGCGGAGCCTCTTTGTCGGTTTCACGATCTGCCATGAGGTGGATTATCACGCGCCAGTGCACTGCCTGTCCCCGCAACAGGATTACGATGTCGACTCGTGTACGTGAAGGTGTGCGGGCTGACCACCGTCGACGCGGCTCACGTTGCCGTCGACGCGGGTGCCGACGCGATCGGCGTCGTCATGAACAAGACCTCCCCGCGGGCGATCGACGCTGCCACCGCCGCGGCAATCATCGCGGCCGTCGGCGATGCCGCCGA
Source organism: uncultured Gordonia sp. (assembly GCA_964630585.1). GTDB lineage: Bacteria > Actinomycetota > Actinomycetes > Mycobacteriales > Mycobacteriaceae > Gordonia. The sequence continues at coordinate 7,716 of CAZVVS010000105.1, read as the reverse complement.
CACCGTGCTCGTGGTCAACGACAAGACCGCAGCCGAGGCCGCCGCGCTCGCCGTCGACCTCGGCGTCGACGTCCTGCAACTGCACGGCCGCTACTCCCCCGACGACTTCGCCACGGCACTCGTGAGCATTCCTCGCGTGTGGCGCGCGACGTCGCTGGCGCACGACCCGGACCTCACCGTCGGCGCATACGGCGAGGAGGCGCTGCTCCTCGATGCCGCCGTCCCGGGCTCGGGCCGCCGTTGGGACACCGACGCCGTCGCGTCGCGCCTGACTCCGGGCGACCGCTGGATCCTCGCCGGCGGGTTGACCCCGGACAACGTCGGCGAGGCCATCGCCACGGCCCGCCCGTGGGGTGTGGATACCTCCAGCGGTGTCGAGTCGGCGCCGGGCATCAAGGACCATGACGCGATCCGCGCCTTCATCGGTGCAGCCCGGGCGGCCGGGGCATCATGGCCGAATGAAGCTCTACGCTGACACCCCGGCCCGGCGCTCCCGCCAGATCTTCGGCGACCTCTGGGTCGTCGCGTGGGCGGTCTTCTCGGTGTGGCTGGCCACCATGGTCTTCGACGTGACGATGAAGCTCGCCGTGCCAGGACGCAAGATGGAAAGTGCTGCGACGACGATGGGCGAGAAGCTGCGCGACGCCGGCAACAGCGTCGACAACGTGCCCATGGTCGGCGACAAGTTGGCCAAGCCGATCTCCGGTGCGGGCGGGGCCGCGGACTCGCTCGCCGATGCCGGACGCTCCCAGGCCGAGGCTGTGCACACCTTCGCGTGGTGGCTGGCCATCGCGGTCGCGATCGTTCCCATCGTGATGGTGCTGTCGATGTACATCCCCCTGCGCATGCGTTTCATCCGCCGCGCGAGCACCCACGCGCGCCTGCGCGACACCGAGGCGGGCATCGACCTGCTCGCGCTTCGCGCTATCACCGGGCAACCCCTCACCGTGCTCGACGACATCACCGACGACCCGGCCGGCGACTGGCGCAGCGGGAACCTCCCGGTGATCCGTGCACTCGCCGCCGTCGAGCTTCGCGACATCGGGCTCAAACCGAGTGCAATCGTCGCGCCACGCCTGGCCGACGACCCCCTTTGAGGGCCATCTTTCCCCATCTAGAGGCAGCCGTTCCCGCTGAGCAAACGCGTCCACCGGCGATAGAGTGACGTCGTGGCCCACCTCCTTTCCCGACGCGACCTCGACTTCCTCCTCTACGAATGGCTCGACATCACGACGCTGACCGAGCGGGAAAAGTTCTCCGCACACTCACGCGAGACCTTCGACGGGGTCCTCGACCTGTCGGCCGACCTCGCCGAGAAGCTGTTCGCACCCCACAACAAGGCCGGCGACCAGAATCCGCCCTACGTCGGCGACGACGGCAAAGTCGTGCTCATCGACGACGTGAAGACCGCCACGGACGCCTACGCCGACGCCGACCTGATCGCCGCACCCTTCCCCGAGGCTCTCGGTGGGATGGACCTGCCCTCGACGATCAGCCGCGCCTCGATGGCGTGGTTCCAGGCGGCCAACCCCGGCACCTCGTCGTACGCGCTGCTGACCACGGCCAATGCCAACCTCCTCGTCGCGCACGGTTCGCCGGAGCAGATCGACACGTGGGTGCGCCCCATGCTGGCCGGCCGGTATTCGGGCACCATGTGCCTGTCCGAACCACAGGCCGGGTCGTCGCTGGCCGACATCACCACCAAAGCGGTCCCCTCCGGTGACACTGTGGCCGGCACCGCCGGTGGCGACGGGACCTACCGGGTCAGTGGCACCAAGATGTGGATCTCCGGCGGCGAGCACGAGCTGACGGAGAACATCGTCCATCTGGTGCTGGCGAAGGCACCCGGCGGTGGCCCCGGCGTCAAGGGGATCTCGCTGTTCATCGTGCCGAAGTTCTTGCCCGACGGGACGCGCAACGACGTGGCGCTGGTCGGCCTCAACCACAAGATGGGCAATCGCGGCACCACCAACACGCTGCTCAACTTCGGCGACGGCAGCCATCCCGTCCCCGGCGGATCCGGTGCCGTCGGCTATCTGGTCGGGCAGGAGCACCGCGGCCTGTTCTACATGTTCCACATGATGAACGAGGCGCGGATCGGCGTCGGGTTCCTCGCGACGGCCATCGGTTACGCCGGCTATCTCGCGTCACTGGACTACGCCAAGGTCCGGACGCAGGGGCGGCCGCCATGGTCGAAGGACGCGGCGTCGGCACCCGTGCCGATCATCGAGCACGCCGACGTGAAGCGGATGCTGCTGGCGCAGAAGTCCTACGTCGAGGGAGCGTTGGCGCTGGGGCTGTACTGCTCGCGGCTCGTCGACATCGAGGCAACCTCCAACGGGGGCGAGCGCGATCGGGCCCACCTGCTGCTGGAGGTGCTCACCCCCATCGCCAAGGCGTGGCCGTCGCAGTGGTGCCCGGAGGCCAACAACCTGGCCATCCAAGTGCACGGCGGATACGGCTACACCACCGAGTTCGACGTGGAGCAGTGCTACCGCGACAACCGACTCAACCCCATCCACGAAGGCACCAACGGGATCCAGGGCATCGACCTGCTGGGCCGCAAGGTCGTCATGGACGGCGGCGCCGGCCTGACGCTGTTGTACGAAACCATCGTCGCGGCGATCGATCGGGCACCCTCCGACGGCGAGACCGCCGACTACGCGGCTGCGTTGCGCGCCGCCCTCGACGACCTGGTCGCCACCACCGCGACGCTGTGGACCGACGCGAATCCCGCTGTCGCGCTGACCAATTCGTCGGTGTACTTGCAGGCGGCCGGCCATATCGTGCTCGCGTGGATGTGGCTGGATCAACTGCTGGCCGTCGGGGACAAGACCGGCGACTTCTACGACGGGAAGCGGGCGGCGGCTCGCTATTTCTTCCGGTTCGAGCTGCCGACCGTCGGGCCGCAGTTGGCGCTGTGCAAGTCGTTGGACCAGACCACCGCGGAGACCGACCCGGCCTGGTTCTGATCACTGGACCCCTCCCACTTCACCGACTGGGGCCCGGGCGGGTAGAACTGAGCGCATGAAGTCTGCGGGACGCATCGCGATGGTCGTCGACCTCGTGCTGCTCGTCGCCCTGTTCGGCTGGCGTCCGTGGGGTGCCATCCCGACCCTGATCGCCGGTACCGCACTGTTCACCGGCGCGATGCTGGGGCTGTTGATGGCGACGGTGCCCGTCGAGGCGCCGGCGCCGATCGGCCCGCGCGCAGCCATGCCCGAGGCGCCGCGCGTCCCCCAGGGCGAGGTCACCCGGCGCCAGTGGGAGCGGGCCGTCGAGCAGCACAAGAACGTGCTCAGCGCCTATGCCGCCTACGAGCTGGATCCGGAGATGCTGTTGCGCTATCCGGCGATGTGGGACCTCACCGCCCCTGATGTCATCGACTTCCAAGACGCCCTCGAACTGACCAACAGCGTGGCGACCGACGATTTCCCGGGCGAGAAGATCGCCCCGGAGTACATCGACGCCGTCGCGATGCTGCGCACCGCCTGGGCCAAGGCCGACCGCTACGCCCGTTCGACGGGCACGGGGAACCTTCCCGATACCGACGCCGCCGCCTGTGACAAGGCGCTCAAACTGCTGCGCCACGCCAGAGGCACGCAGGGCAAGGAGCGCGCGGCCTACTTGGAGCAGGTCCTGACGACAGTGGAATCGCTCGGCGACCGCGGTGTCATCGCCCCTCCCGCGCGCATCCACGACGAGCTATCGACGCAGGTCCGCAAGGCCATCGAGCAATAGCCGGTGGATCACTACACCTCGCCGATCCGCTTCCCGTCGAGGGTGTACGTGCCGCCGGGACGCTCCGACACCGGACCGACCCTCATCCGGATCACGACACCGTCGACTCGGTATCCGGACGCTTCACCCACCTGGAAGGCGACCAGATCGGCGTCGTAGGCCGGCGACTTGGCGCGGGCCATGATGTCGTCGCGGACCTTGACCAGTGCGGCCGTGGTCACCGCGGTCAGCGGGAACCCCGAGGTGGGATAGGACCGTTCGAACCGTCGGACCACCGGGAATTGGCCCGGGACGACGACGATGTCGCTGATCGGCCCACCGCCGAAGCGGATCGCGATGCCACCGGAGTTCTGGATCGACGACGCCGAGAGCGGCGCCACCCCGTCGCCGAATGCACGGAAGTCGAGTCGGCCGACGATCGGCGCACCGGGGTCGAGTCCGCTCGCCACCATTACGCGCTGTGCCACCGGCATGACCGTCTCGACCGAACCGGCGCCCACGGTGTCGGGGAGGTGCCCGTTCTCGTCGACCTGGATGTCCTGCCCGGAGAACGAGAAGGTGGCGAGCAACTTCTCATCCGGGTGGCGCCGCGCGATGGTGATGCCGTCTGACGCGTACTCGTGGGTCATGTCGACCTTGAGCTTCTTCGCCACTGCCAGGGCCTCCGTGCCGGCCTTCTGCAGGTTCAGCCCGGCCACCTGTGCACGCGCAAAGGTCCGACGGTCGGAGGCACGGCGGCGATTCGCGTCGTACCACTTGCCGGAGGAGTAGTTCGACGACACGTCGTCGCCGTTGCTCGGATCGAAGACGCCGAGCGAGACGGAGTTCTCCCGGATCGACATCCGCAAAACGGTGGCCGACCCGTTGGTCACGATCTTGTCGGCATGGTCGAATGCCGCGCGCATGAGTTCGTCGGCATTGCGCAGCTCGTTGCCACTCGAATCCAGTCGGGGGCCCGGCGTGAACCCGGCGTCGCCGACGCCGGGTGCGATCGTCGCATCCATCGCCTCGAAGAAGACGACGGCAGGAATGCCGAGACCGATTGCGAGGATCGGCACGGCGGCCAACGCCGCGAGGGTCTCCGAGCGGTGGTCCTTGCGCAACGACAACAAGCACGCGAAAACGACGACGACGGCCACCACGACGGCCAGGATTCGAATGGCAGGACTTCCCGAGACAGCCGCGACGATGATCCCGGCGGCACCCACCACACCGGCGATGACCACGCGGATGACGGGATCGCTGTTCATGCTCAAAGAGTAGCGACCGAGCAGGCGCTCGGCGTCGTAGAGTGAGCCTCGTAAACCTCCCCTCCCGAAAGGCGACCCCATGACCATCACCGATATGTTCTCTGTCGAAGACAAGGTCGTCATCGTCACCGGCGCCTCGTCAGGATTGGGCGTCGCGTTCGCCACCGCTTTCGCCGAGGCGGGCGCCGACGTGGTGCTCGCCGCCCGCCGCGTCGACCGGCTCGCGCAGACGGCCGAAGCGATCGCGCCGACCGGCCGCGCCACCCTCGCCGTCGCGTGTGACGTCGCCGACCCGGCCGCATGTCAGAACGTCGTCGACGAGGCGATGGCGAAGTTCGGCCACGTCGACGTGCTGATCAACAACGCCGGTATCGGGACCGCCGTTCCGGCCACGCACGAGACACCCGACCAGTTCCGGCAGGTCATCGACATCAACCTCAACGGCTCGTACTGGATGGCGCAGGCGTGCGGTCGCGTGATGAAGCCGGGCAGCGCGGTCATCAACATCGCGTCGATCCTCGGGATCACGACAGCTTTCCTCCCCCAGGCCGCGTACTCGGCCAGCAAGGCCGGCATCATCGGCCTGACCCGCGACCTTGCGCAGCAGTGGACCGGCCGCAAGGGCATCCGGGTCAATGCGCTCGCGCCCGGGTTCTTCAAGTCGGAGATGACCGATGAGTACCCGGAGGGGTACCTCGACTCGCAGGGCCACCGGATGATCGTCGGGCGAACGGGCGATCCGGCCGAGCTGGCCGCGACCGCGATCTGGTTGGCATCGGCGGCCGCCGGATACGTCACCGGGCAGACGATCGCTGTCGACGGCGGTCTGACCGTCACCTAGACCGACGAACCTCCGCACTGGCGCAGGACCCGTGCGAGTGAGCCACAGCGCCGCTCGCGCGGGGCTACAGTCGTGGAGTGGCAGCGGATCACCCGATTCGCCCCGTCCTAGGAGGAGTTCGATGAAACGACGACTCTCGCTCGCATTCGTCACCACGGCCGCCGCTTTGAGCCTCGGTACGCTGATCGCCGCCCCGGCATTGGCAGCGACACCCGAGAAGCCCGCCGACGCGCAGACCACCGGGTTCTACTTCTGCATCCGCGGACCCAGCATCGGATCGCTCAGCACCGGTTGGTGCCTCTGAGTAGCTTTTCCGGGCTGACGCGGCGCGAGCTGTTCGCCGCCGCGTCGGCCGTCGGCAGCGCCGCGGCACTGGCGTCGCTGGCCGGCCCGGTGATCGAGGAAGCGTACGCAGCCGATCCTGCGGGGGCTGGCTCGCTGTCCGACATCGACCACTTCGTGTTCTTCATGCAGGAGAACCGATCCTTCGACCATTACTTCGGCACCATGTCGGGGGTTCGGGGCTTCGGTGAACCGTCGACGGCATGGAAGCAGCACGGTTGGGCACCCGGCGTGGGACCCACCCGCCACGGCTACACAATGCCGTTCCGCCTCGACACGACGCGGGGGCCGACTCTCGACGGTGAGTGCATCAACGACCCCGACCATTCCTGGGCGGGGATGCACCATGCGTGGAACGGCGGCCGCAACGACGGCTGGCTGCCGATGTCGATCAATTCGGTCGGCGCGGCGAACGCCCCCGCGCTGATGGGCTACTACGAGCAGGCAGACATCCCCGTCCACCGGGCGCTCGCCGAGGCGTTCACCGTCTGCGACAACTACCACTGCTCGGTGCTGGGCCCGACCAGCCCCAACCGGCTGTACTGGATCAGTGCCCACCTCGATCCGTCGGGAGCCCGGGGCGGACCGAACCTGCACACCCCGACGGTCCTGCCCCGCCACGTCTATTCGTGGCGCACGATGCCGGAGAACCTCACCGAAGCGGGCATCTCGTGGAAGGTGTATAACAACCGCGACGCCGGGCCGATCTCCACGGCGCTGCTCGACGGGATGATCGGCTGCTTCAAACAGTCACAGGACCCGGACTCCCAGCTCGCCCGGCGCGGTATGGCACCGACGTATCCGCAGGATCTGGCCGCCGATGTGCGCGCCGGTCGGCTGCCGAGTGTGTCGTGGGTGATCCCGCCACTGCTGCAATGCGAACACCCGGCACTGCCCGCTGCATTCGGCGCTGCCGGGCTGATCGACCTGCTGCGCATCTTGACGTCGAATCGGGCGGTATGGGAACGCACAGCCCTCATCGTCAGCTACGACGAGAACGGCGGCTTCTTCGACCACGTCGTGCCGCCAACCCCGCCCCCGGGTACCCCGGGCGAATACGTGGACGCGCCGCATCTGTCGAAGGTCAAAGAAGCGAAGGGCATTCGTGGGCCCATCGGCCTGGGATACCGGGTTCCGGGGTTGGTGATCTCGCCGTACAGCCGCGGTGGCCTCGTCGCGTCGGAGGTCTTCGACCACACCTCGCAGTTGCAGCTCATCGAGAGACGCTTCGGCGTGGAGGTACCGAATCTGACGGCGTGGCGGCGTGCGACGACGGGTGACATGACATCGGCCTTCGATTTCGCCCGACGGCCACGGGCGGGCTGGCCGCAACTGCCCGGCCCGCGCCCCAAGATGGAGGCGGCGATCGCCCAGTGCGGGCCCAACATGGCGTTGGGCACCGCGGAGATGGGCGTCCCGTTCCCGGTGCCGCCGAATCGAATGCCCGTACAGGCACCCGGTACCCGCCGCGCCCCCAGCGGCTAGGTCGTCGAGTGCCCGCGACGAAGGAGCGGGTGTATCGAGACCCGATCAGCCCAGGGA
>CAZVVS010000104.1:0-13828 GCA_964630585.1 uncultured Gordonia sp. | reverse complement strand
AAGGTCGGGTTCTCGTCCCGCGACCTGCCGCTGCGGGGCGGCGTCCCTGTCGGCGCGGGGCGCTGCTGACCGTCAGCCTCTCATCGACGAGCACGTACCGTGTGGTCTGGGCAATCGCGCGACAGCACGTGGCATTCTTGACCCGCGCCCCCATAGCCCAATTGGCAGAGGCAGCCGGCTTAAAACCGGTTCAGTCCGGGTTCGAGTCCCGGTGGGGGCACAGCAGATGACGGTCGCAGGCTCACCGTCCTCGTTCGGCGCCGACACGTGGAACAACTGGTGCCCACAGCCGGAAAATGCCGTCTATGCTGCACAAATGGACCACGTCTGGCAGTGGCTCTGGGACCGATACGGGGCCCACTACGTAGTCGCGGGTTTCGCGGTGACCTTCGTATTCTTGGTCTACATCTACACACCGTTCGCGATTGCCCTCGTCGCCCGCGAGGGCTCTGATCGGTATGTCCTCGCTGTGGTACTCAACCTCGTCATGGTCGCCATTTACCTCGCCGCCCAATATCCCTTCCTGGGCCACCCGGTCCGCCCCGCGGAACGCTGGGCCGCGGGCGAGGAGGTCGATCGGTTCCAAGCCATGGCGGCCACCTACACCTACGTGCGACGTGTGGCGTGGCTGGCTATCGCGACTTTCAGTGTTCTCTTCGCCGCGGAGTTCGCGATCCTCGCCGCCGCGAGTGGCGCACCGACGTCGCGGACCCTCGGCTACGCCGTGATCGGCGGCCTCTTGGGGGCGTCGGCGATGGCGCTCGGCTGCCGAAGCTACCCCGAGGCGTGGCTGCGCCCGGCCCGGGTGTCACTGGCTGGCGACAGTGATATCGGTGACTCGCTGCCGACCGCCACGCCGACCTTCGCGCAGCGGTCCAACCGGACGCTCGTGGCGATGACCTTCTGCTTCACGTTAGTCGGCTCCTTTCTGGCGACATCGTTCGCCGACGCAAAGGAGTCCCCCCTAATCTGCGTTGCGGTGACGATCGGCCTGACCGCGTTCTATGTCCTCCCGCTCGCGCTGGGCATTGCCGCCAGTCTCTCGCTGCAACCCATCCGCGATCTCGCGCACGGCGCCGAACGCGTCGCCGACGGCGACTATGACCAGCGCGTACCGGTCCTCAACGACGACGACCTCGGCGTCCTGTCCGCGACCTTCAACCGCATGCAGGCCGGGCTGGCCGAGCGCCGACGACTGCACTCGGCCTTCGGTACCTACGTCGACCCTGCCCTGACCAGTCAACTCCTTGAACAGGGCGACGACGTCTTCACCGGCGAGCACCGCGACGTCACCGCCCTGTTCATCGACGTGCGCGATTTCACCGCCTACGCCGATACCCACACCGCCGACGAGTCCGTCGCCCGCCTCAACGAGCTGTTCGCCATCGTCGTGCCGATCATCACGTCGACCGGGGGCCACCTCAACAAGTTCCTTGGCGACGGCGCCCTCGCCGTCTTCGGTGCCCCTCTCGACGTCGAGCACCACGCCGATGCCGCGGTGTCAGCCGCCCAAGAGATCCGGCGCAGCGTCACCGACCGCTTCGGAGGCGACGTCCACATCGGCATCGGCATCAACACCGGCGAGGTCATCGTCGGCACCATCGGCGGCGGCGGAAAACTCGAGTACACCCTCATCGGCGACGCAGTGAACGTCGCGGCCCGCGTCGAACAGCTCACCAAAACGACCGGCGACACCGTACTACTCACCCAGAGCAGTGCCCACGCCCTCCACAATCCGCCCACATTGATCGACCGCGGCCTCCACGACGTGAAAGGCAAAGGCGAACCGGTCCACGTCTACGGACTCGCCGACTGACGGACGGCGACTTATGCGGTCGTTTGTTACGTCCAGCGCGTAACGATCTACCGCGTAACTGCGGTCACCCGCTCGAACCTTGCCAGATGTGCGTCGGACGTGCCGAATTCGTACTCGATCGCGGTGAGGCGCTTGAAGTAGTGGCCGATCGCCAGCTCCTCGGTCATGCCCATGCCGCCGTGCAGCTGCACGGCGTTCTGCCCGATGAAGCGGGCGGCGCGGGCGATCGTCACCTTGGCCGCCGATACCGCGGCGGCGCGCTGCGCGGACGGATCGTCCAGCGCCAGGATCGCCAGGTACTGCGCGGCCACCGACTGCTCGAGTTCGAGCAGCATGTCGACCATCCGGTGCTGTAGGACCTGGAAGCTGCCGATCGCCTGCCCGAACTGTTCGCGCGCCTTGCAATAGGCGACGGTGTCGTCGAGGACCTTGCGCATCAGCCCGACCGCTTCGGATATGACGGCGGCGGTCGCCTCATCCCACGCCCGCTCAAGTAGCGCGAGTCCGTCTCGGGCGATCAATGCGTCGGTCGGCAGGACAACCCCGTCGAGCACCAGATCCGCGGCGGGCCGGTCGTCGATGGTGCGCACCACGTGCGACGACAACCCGGCATGTGCGTCGCGCAGCGACAGCAGGAACAGGGCCACCTTCCCGTCGAGCATCGCGCTCACGATGAGGTAGTCGGCGATGGGCACCGACGTGACAACGGCCTTGCTTCCGCGCAGTACCCAGCCGTCTCCTTGTGACACCGCCTCGGTCGCGATCCGCGCGACGTCGCCGCCGGAGCAATCCTCCAGTGCGGCCAGCGCACACACCGCACCGTCGTGGACGATCTTCCGTGCCGCCTCGAGCGCGGCCGGCGCACCCGTCGCATGCAGCAGGCGCGCGCCGAGCACCACCGAGTCGACATACGGTTCGACGACCAGCGAGCGGCCCAGCGCCTCGGTGATCACCATGAGTTCCTCGGCGCCACCGCCGTCACCGCCGATGTCCTCGGGAACGACCGCACCGATGACGCCCAGCTCGGAATGCAGGGCGCGCCACACGTCGGGCTGCCAGCCGGGGCCGGTCTTGACGGCGGTCCGGCTGGTCTCGAGGCCGTAGCGTGCATCGAGGAACCGGGCGATGCCGTCGGCGAGCAGTTGCTGTTCAGGGGTGAGGGTGAAGTCCATCGGCTTTCCGCTTCGTCACAGGCCGAGTGCGGCCTTGGCCAGAATGTTGCGCTGGATCTCGTTGCTGCCCGCGTAGATCGACCCGGCGCGGTCGTTGAAGTAGTGCAACGGCGCCACGGCCTGCCAGGGCTCACCGCTCACGTAGCCGTCAGCCGGTGGGACGTACTGCGAGATCGGGCCGCCCGGCTTCGTCGCGTGTGGCTGGAAGACGCGGCCGTGCGGGCCGGCCGCCTCGACGCCCAGGGTGGTGATCCGCTGCGAGAGTTCCGTCGCCAGAATCTTGAGCATCGACGCCACCGACCCGGGATCCTTCCCGGCGTTCATCGCCGCCAATGCGCGATACTCGAGCACCTCCAGCACTCGGGTGCGCACCTTGATGTCGGCGAGCTTGGCCGCGAAGGGCGGAAAATCCGCCAGCGGCCGACCGTCGGGGCCGATGACACCGGCGGCGTGCTCGCCGAGTTGCTCGGCCATCACCTGCAGCGCCGGTGCCGCGGCTCCGCCACCGCGCTCGAAGACGAGCAAGTACTTCGCGACCGTCCACCCGTCGTCGATCTTGCCCAGCACATTGGCCTTGGGAACGCGCACACCGTCGAAGAAGACCTGGGCCTGGATCTGCTCGCCCGAGGCCATAACCAGCGGCTGGACCTCAATGCCCGGCGACGTCATGTCGACGAGGATGAAGGTGATGCCCTCCTGCTTGCGACCGGTGCGCGACGTCCGCACGAGGACGAACATCCAGTTGGCCTCAGCGGCGTGGGTGGTCCAGATCTTGCTGCCGGTGAGCACGAGGTCGTCGCCGTCCTCGACCGCCGCCATCGACAGCGAGGCCAAGTCCGATCCCGACTCCGGTTCGGAGTACCCCTGGCAGAAGAAGACACTGCCGTCGAGGATGCCAGACAGGAAGAAGTCCTTCTGCTCGTCGGTGCCGAACGCAACGATGGCGTAGGCAACCATGCGCAGCCCCATCGGCGAGAGCGCCGGCGCACCGGCGAGGATCGATTCGCGCGCGAAGATGTAGTGCTGGGTCAGCGACCAGTCGCATCCGCCGTACTCGACCGGCCACGCCGGGGCCGCCCACCCTCGCTCGTGCAGGATCGCCTGCCACTCCATCGACGCCTCGTGGTCGGAGTACACGCTGGTCCGCAGTGTGCCCGCAGCGCGCAACTCCGGAGTCAGCTTCTCGTCGAGGAACGCCACGACTTCGTCGCGAAACGCAATGTCCTGCGCCGACCACGCCATATCCATCCCGCACTCCATCTGCCAACGGCCATGTCCAGAACCATGTCTGAATCTAGGCGACGGCGAGCGGCAATGGGAGCGGGTTGGGCGCCCCGCTGCCGGTTCCTACCCGGTCGGGGCTGCGACCACCCGGTCCTGCACGACCTCGTGGATCGTCGGCGTCTGATGGTCTGCGCTGATCTCCTGTGCCTGCGGGCTCGCCCAGATGTTCTGAAGGTTGGCGATGAACGAACGGGCGCGGTCGAGGTCGTCGAAGTCCAGGTCGATGACGACCCGGTCCGGCTCGTCGACCGGCCGGGCCACGCGGTAGGCAGTGACCCCTTGGGCGGCGCGCATGTCCTCGAAGCCGGCGAACACAGCGTGCCAGGCGTCGAAGTCGTTGACGGTGTGGGTGATGTGCAACTGGTACATGCCTTCGACGCTACGAGTGCTGCAGTGGGCCGGACATCCCCCAAGTCGGGGGGATTGGCGTCTCAGACGACCGCACTGCAGGTCAACATCGGCAGCAACCGTCAGGAGCCCACGGAGGTCTGACCGCGGCTCTAGGCTGGGCTCATGCACGTCGACCTGGAAGCCAGGGTGACACGGGCCTGCGACCGGAACCTGCCGGTCAAGCCGCTGCGACGCGCGGTCGTCGAGGCGATCACCGCGGCTGTCGCAGTCGACGCGCACGTCTGGCTCCTAACCGACCCGGTGACCGGGATCGGCACGTCGCCGATGGCCACGATCCCGGGCCTGCCCTGGCCGCGCCTCCCCGAGCTCATCCGCGCGCGCTACCTGACGACGGTCAACCGGTGGACGACTATGGGTGCGTCGGCAGTCCGCGCCGAGAGCCTGCACCGCGCGACCGATGGCGACCTCACCCGGTCGGGCTTCTGGTGCGCGATCCCGCCGGAGCTGCGGGTCACCGACGTCGTGACGCTGGTATTCACCGACCGCTTCGGTCTGTGGAGCTGGCTCGACCTGTGGCGGATGTATCCGTCGCCGATATTCGCCGACGACGAGATCGCACGTCTTGCCACGATCACTCCCACCGTCACGACTGCCCTGCGCGAGCGCCAAGCCGCCGCCTTCGCCGACGATGATGCGCCAGCGCCGTCGACGTCGGGACCAGCCGTGCTCATCCTGGACTCCGATCTACAGATCCGAGCCGAGACCGTCGAGGCCGCTCAACGGCTCGTCGCACTGAACCCGCCCGACCCCGGCGCCACGGTTCCCGCCGACGGGCCACCCGCGATCCCCGCAGCCGCGTACAACGTCGCGTCGGCGTTGATCGCCCTCGAACAGGGCGTCGGTAACGCACCCCCGCGCTCCCGCGTGCACGTCGACGGCGCCGGGTGGCTAACCCTCGAGGCCGCACGGATGTCGGGTACGGGCCGTCCAAGCACCGACGACGACATCGCCGTGACGATCGAGCGGGCGGCCCTCGCCGAACGCCGGGAAATCTTCGCGTGCGCGGTCGGGCTCACACCTCGCGAGGGCGAGGTCCTGGGACTCTTATTGCGCGGCAAAGACAACCAGGCGATCGCCGACGAACTCTGGCTCTCGGCGCACACGGTGAACGACCACGTGAAATCGCTGCTGGCCAAGTCTGGCTGCCCGAGCCGGGGTGCCTTGACCGCGCGGGTTTCCGGCGGGCCCGGCGGCGCTTCCCGGTGACCTCACCCACACCTACGGTCCAGGTCTCTTAGGTTGCCCTAAGTAGCTTGCTAAGGTGCGGGCATGACTTCGCGAAACCGACTTTTCCGGCGCGTCTACATCCCACTGCTCACCGTCGCAGTCGCTGTTCCACTCGCCGTCGCCGCCGCGCCGTCGGCCGCGCCGACTCCGGGTTTCACCACGACCACGATCAACGGCGGGATCACCGCGGGCGGCCAGCTCGCCGTCGACTCCCAGCGGCGCGCGGTGTTCGTCGCCGACGGGGACAGCTGGAGCAAGAAGATCGGCGGCCGCGTTTGGCCCGTGCCGCGGCCGCTGAACCCTAAGATCGCGGTGCTCAATGCCGACACCCGCCGGGTGACCCGTACGATCGACTACCTGCCGCTGCCGGCCGGGTCGATGAACGCCTACGGCGTGAAGACCCCGTCACCGCAGGTACCTGCCGGCGTTGCCCTCGACACCCGGCGCGGCCTGATCGTCACGACAAACGCACAGTCCAACGGCGCCGCGATCGTGCCGATGAACGCCCGCGCTGCCCGGCCGTCGGACATCGTGCAGAGCGACGGGCCACTCGCCCATCCGATGGGCCACCGTCGACCCGCTCACCGGGCTTGCCTATATCGCGGTCTTCAGCCGCAACCTCGTCGCCGTCATCGATCCCGTCACGCGCAAGCAGGTCGGGCAGATACCCGACCTGTACAAGGCATCGGTGCCCGCGATCGACGCCCAGCGCCGCCGCCTCTACATCGGGAACGCTGACACGAAGAACAGACGGGGCGACGACTTCGTCGCCGTCGTGGACCTGGCGACCAAACGAGTCATCAAGAAGATCACGACGCCGCAGAACACCCGCCCGAGCGTCGACCCCGCGACCGGACTGGTGTACCTCACCAGCTTCAAGACCGGTGAGATCGGCGTCCTCGACCCGACGACCCTGACCGTCACCAAGCGCATCCAGACCAAGACGACCCCAGTGAAGCTGGCCATTGATTCCCGACGGGGCCTGGGCTACACGTCGAATCTGTTCTCCAAGTCGATCACCGTCGTCGACCTGAGGACCGCCGCGGTCATCAGGTCGATCACGACCGTCGGCGAGCCGCACACCCCGGCCGTCGACGACCGCACCGGCACGGTGTTCTTCACCCAGTTCCAGAGCCCGGACCTCATCGTCCTCACTGCTCGACGCTGAGCCCGAGTTATGCGGTCGATCTTTTCGCGGAGAATGTAACGATCGACCGGTAGCCACTAGGACCGGAAACTCATCGACCGCGGCCGCACGACGTCAAGGGCAAGGCTGAGCCCGTCCACGTCTACGCGCTCGCCGACACCTGACGCACGAATCGTCGGATCGCGTCGTTCACCGCCTGCGGCCGGTGCAGATTGCTGAGGTGACCCGCGCCCTCGACCACGACGAGTTCGGCGTGCGGAATCGCGTTCGCGAACTCGCGCGCGATCGTCAACGGTGACCGCGCATCGTTCTCACCCCACAAGAGCAGGACCGGCACGCTGATCGTCGGGAGCACGTCGCGCAGATCGGCGTCGGCCATCACCGCGAGCTGATTCCCCATCGTTTGCGGGCGGACACCTTCGGGCAGATCTCCGACGTCGATCTGCGCACGGACGCTCTCGACGCGGGACCGCACCTCGTCGCTGGCCAGTGAACCCTTCCAACCGGCGTAGGTGTCCACCAGGATGAGCGATGCGATAAGCGCCGGGTGGCGCCGCCACAATTCCAGCACGACCGTCCCGCCCCACGAGATCCCGGCAACATGTACGCGATCGAACCCGAGCGAAACAATCAGCGCGGCAAGACAATCCGCGTAGTCGGTGAGCCCGAATCCTTCCGGCGCATCGGACGACAAACCCGCCCCGGGTTCGTCCCACGCGACGACGGTGAACTCGTCGGCGAGCCCGTCGACCTGCGGTTGCCAGGCCCGTGAGTCGTCGCCCGCGCCGTGCACCAGCACGATCGGCGGACCCTCGCCGGCCCGCTGGTAGGTGACGTCGAGTGCGCCTAGCCGCGCGATCGGCACGTGGGATCCGTAACGCCGGGACCGGCCGGACGAGCCCTCCCCCAGTCGGCCCGGTCGAGGCGATGCACGAGGCAATCGTCGTCGTCGAAAGTCTGCCGCCCAACAACGTAGAACCCGAGCCGCTGGTAGAAGCGATGCGCGTCGGTGTTGGAGTTCAGCGGGTCGATGATGATCGCGGTGACCGCCGGGTCGGCGAATGCGTCGTCGATGACCTGCGTCATCATCTGCGTCCCGTATCCGTGGCCGAGGGCATCGGTCTCACCGATCCAGATGTCGAGTGCGCGCAGATTCGGCTCCACGTCACCCCAGTAGTGGGTGGGTTCGCGCTGCGGGTCGATGACCTGCATGGCACCGATCGGGCGCCCGTCGACCTCGGCGATCAGGTGGTAGCTGACCTCGCTGGCCGCTGCGATCTCGTCGGCCCAATCGGTGCCCTCGAAAGCCGTGGTGGCGGTCGGGTCGTCGGTGGTGCACGCGATGACGTGCGGCAAGAGATCCCACGCTTGCAGGAGCGGCACATCGTCGAGCGTCGCGGGCCGTAGCGTGACCGTCATAGTTCGACCGTATCCGGACGGTCAAGGGGTTTCGGCCGACGCTGGTGACCACTATGTGGTCACCAGCGTCGGCGCTAACGTAAAGACCATGCCGATTGTGCCCATCGACGACACCAACCGCGGCGATGCGGTCCGAGTGCTCGCCCACGCCTTCCGCGACGATCCGATGATCCGCTGGTTGATGGGCTCCGACACTGCTCGCGACGTTGAGTTGTTCAGGTTCATGAGCCGCTACCACCGGAGCCCGGGTGCCAGCGACCTGTTCGTCGACGACGACGGCACACCTGTCGGCGCTGCCTTGTGGAATCCGCCCGGCTACACCGCGAGGATCAACAAGCTGGTGGAACCGCTGCGGGCGATCAACGCCTTCCGCGGTGGATTCCGGCGCGCGAGCGCCGTCGAGAGCATCTTTCCCAAGCTGCACCCGAATGAGCCGCACTGGTACCTGCCGTTTCTCGGCGCGACCGTGCAGGGCCGCGGCATCGGCAGCGCACTACTGAGTCACCGCCTGTCACAGGTCAGCGGCGTGCCCGCGTATCTGGAGAGCTCCCACCGCGACAACATCCCGCTCTACGAGAAGTTCGGATTCGCCGTCGTCGACGAGATCAAGCTGCCCATGGACGGACCGTTGATCTGGCCGATGCTCCGCCCGGCCGAGTCCTGATCCGCATCCGAATCCGAACCCGAATCGGGCATAGCGCCAACGCAGTCGCCCGTCGATGTCACGATCTACCGATGACGAAGCCGACAACCGTCGACGAATACCTCGCCAGGTTCGACGGTGAGACACGGACCCGCCTCGACCGCCTGCGCGCACTGATCACGACTACTGCGCCCGACGCGCAGGAATCAATCTCCTACGAGATGCCGGCGTACAAGCTGAACGGCAAACCACTCGTCTATTTCGCGGGATACGTCAAGCACATCGGGCTCTACGCGACACCGTCAGGGCACGAGGCCTTCGCCGAAGACCTGGCGCAGTTCAAACAGGGCAAGGGATCGGTGCAGTTTCCGCTCGATCAGGACATGCCCTGGGACCTGATCGAACGCATCGTCACCTTCAAGACCGACGAATTGTCGGCGCGGTAGGCACGGGAGAGCCACATGACGCGTTTTCTCACCCGAATGGCCGTTGTGGTGATCGCCGTCGCGGCGGCCGGACTCACTTCTCCAACGTCGGCGGCCCCGGTATCAGCGGCTCCCCAAGCGTCGCTTCCTGTCGCGGCGACGCAGCCGTTGTCCTGTGTGCCGCTGCTCAGCACCTTCCAGGTGGTGCTGCCCCTGCCGGGATTGTTCCTGCCACTGCCCAGCATCCGCGGGGTGTCGGAATTCAACGGCCTTCCCGCCGCCCCGCGCGGTGAGAACCTGCCCACCCGGGTCGACTACCGCGACGCCGACCAAGGTTTCAACAGCTACGCCGAATTCGTCCTGCGCCGCGGTTCGCTCTACACGCGTCCGCGTGACTCTGGCGCCACCTGGCGCAATGACTCCGGCGCCATCTGGCGCAAAGTCCCGACGCCGCCGTGCCTCGACGGCGCGATCACCGGCATGTCGGTCGACTCCAACATGGTGGTCGCCCTGGACCGCAACGGCTGGATCTACTCGATGGACAATGTCCTTTCCGGACCGCTGCTGTGGAACTGGACTCGGCTGTTCGGCTCCCCGATCTGGTTCTGGCCCGGTGTACAGGTCCCCGACCGAGGCCGGACCGCCGACACTTGGGCGATCAGCCACCGCATGTCCAAGAGCTTCGTCGACGCGCGCGGTCTTAGCCACCCCACGCAGGCCGGACTGGTCCAACTGGTCAGCCTCACCGGCGGCGGATCGCGCATCGTCTACCAAGACCCGTGGTTGCCGCCCGACCACAGCTACGAGATCGGCGGTCCGGTCGGCGGTCGCTTCGTCTCAGAATCCCTCTCGTCGTCGGGGTCGGTCACGTTGGTGATGAACCGCTTCGGCGATATGTACACGCGCAAGTACGACCTCGATCTCGCCGGATCCAACGACATCCCCGGCCGCTACACCTGGCAGATCCAGAGGCGCGGCACACCGTCGGCGCCCGATCAGCTCCAAGAGCGGTTCAACCCCGGGTACGCCGCCATCTCGCTGCCGGCTCCCGATTGGCAGCACCAGCCCAAGATCCCGGGCGAGATCACCTCGCGGATCTCGATCACGACCAGCGGACCCCGCTTGGAGGACCGGGAACTGAGAGTCGAGGGCCGACGGGACGGCCGGGTCGGCTTCTGGCGCAAGGGTTTGGCGCAACCGTCATGGCGGTTCAGCCCGACCGGCGGGCAACTGCAACGGCCGGTCCTGACCGGTGCGAACCCGAACATCGACCAGTCGTCGTCGACGCTTGCGCCGCCGACGCACCTCACGTTCGCCGGGGCCCTACCCGGGGGCTGGCACGCCCGCGTCGAGAATTTCGACTGGGCCCAGACCGCGCACCCGCTCACCCTCACCGGGCCGTCGGGTCGACGGTACCCAGTGACGATGTACACCACCGACGGACTACGGCTCACCCCGCGCGGACCGGGGCTCGACGAGAATCCGCGCACGATGGCCGGCGCACTGGACGTTCGCGCCGCGAAGCCGGGCCAATCGCGTGAACTCGGCCGATTCGTCGGCGGGGTGATGGCGGGGCGACCCGTCTTCGAGATCAGCGTGCAGGTCACGCGCTCGCGCCTGGTCGTGTCCCCTGCGACGCCACTCGCACCACCGTTGGGAATGTGGACACGACGACGGTCATCATCCACAGGGTGCGGCGGTGCTTGCGGGCATGGGAGCTGATCGTTGTCGTCATGCCTGACGACATATCCGCGCCACCCCGGGCAGCGAGGCCGGTTCGACCCGCGCCCCTGTCCGAGTGGCTACCGTGGAACCGTGGACTTCCGCATCTTCACCGAACCCCAGCAAGGCGCGAGCTACGACGATCTTCTGGCCGTCGCGCAGCGCACCGAAAGCCTCGGCTTCGACGCCTTCTTCCGCTCCGACCACTACGTCAAGATGGGCGGCGTCTCGGGCCTGCCCGGGCCGACCGACGCCTGGCTGACACTGGCGGCGCTCGCTCGCGATACGTCACGCGTACGTCTGGGGACCCTGGTTACCTCGGCCACGTTCCGCCTTCCCGGGCCGCTCGCGATCTCCGTCGCCCAAGTCGATGGGATGAGCGGCGGCCGCGTCGAGCTGGGCTTGGGGGCCGGGTGGTTCGAGAAGGAGCACACGGCCTACGGCGTCCCCTTCCCGTCGACGGTGCAGCGCTTCGACCGGTTCGAAGAACAGTTGGAGATCATCACCGGTCTCTGGGCGACGCCCGAGAATGAGACGTTCTCGTTCGACGGCGAGCACTACGCCCTGACCGACTCCCCCGCGCTTCCCAAACCCGTGCAGTCGCCGCCGCCGATCATCATCGGCGGCCAGGGCAAGAAGCGCACCCCGGCACTGGCGGCCCGCTTCGCCACCGAGTTCAACATGGTGTTTCAACCGGTCGACGTCATGACGCGCCAGTTCCGTCGGGTGGCCGACGCGTGCGAGGACATCGACCGCGACCCGTCGGGAATGGTGTGGTCCACCGGTCTCGTGCTCTGCTGCGGCGAGACCGAGGACGAGTTTCGACGACGAGCCGCCGCCATCGGTCGCGAACCCGAGGAGCTCCGGGAAAACGGTGCCGCGGGAACGGTTGACGAGGTGGTAGCCGCGATTGCGAAGTACCGCGACGCCGGAGCGCAACGCATGTACCTGCAAGTCCTCGATCTGTCCGACCTCGACCACCTCGACCTCGTCGCCGAGCAGGTCGTCCCGCAGCTCGGGTGAGCCGTACCCTGTGGTGATGGTGAAGCCCTCCGACAGCAGCGAGTCCGCCGAACGGCCTTCTCGCGGTCGCCGACGCCTTGTTCCGGCCACCGAGTTCCTCGAACGCGGCAAAGGGCTTTCCGAGATCGATGCTGCCGCGTTCCGCACCGACCTCGACGCGGTCGGCGATCCGTACGCCGACGACCCCTTCACCCGCTGAACCACGTGACCCACGGCCGATCCTGGGATCCCCCGTTCCCCCTCGACATCAAAGCGACGGTGAGCCAGCATCGACGGGGAACCGGCGACCCGGCGATGTGCTACGACCCCGACGGATCTGTCTGGCGGGCGTCGCACACCCCCGACGGCCCGGGGACGCTGCGGCTGCGGGCCCACGCGGGCACCGTAGAGGCGGAGGCGTGGGGGCCGGGCGGACCGTGGTTGATCGAGCAGTTTCCCGACCTTCTCGGTGCCGCCGACGACCCGGACGCGCTCATCACCGACGACCCCGTCGTGCAGCGCCTGCAACGACAGGCCAATGGCATGCGTCTGGGCCGGACCCACCGCGTCTGGGAGGCCCTCGTCCCCGCGGTACTGGAGCAGAAGGTCGTGGGCACCGAGGCGTGGCGGGCATGGCGCTATCTGCTGCGCAAACACGGCGAGCCGGCACCCGGACCTGACACCGGCCTGCGCGTCCCGCCGCGGCGCGAGGACTGGGCTGCGATCCCATCGTGGGATTGGCACCGCAGCGGCGCCGAACCGGTCCGGATGCGGACGATCACCCGGGCAACCGCGATGGACGTCGAGCGGGGCGTCGACCACCTCACGTCGCTGCGCGGCGTCGGTCCGTGGACCGCGGCCGAGGTGCGGCGGCGGGCGCTGGGCGACCCCGACGCCGTTCCCGTCGGCGACTACCACCTACCGAAACTGGTCGGCCACACCTTGATCGGCGAACCGGTCGATGATGCCGGGATGCTCGAGTTGTTGGAGCCGTTCACCGGGCAGCGCGGCCGCGTCGTGCGGTTGTGCGAGCTCTACGGCTCACGGCTGGCCCGGCGCGGCCCCCGCATGTCGGTGCGGGACTACCGTGCGTTCTGAACGAGGCCGATCAGTCGCCCGACTTCAGCTCGTAGTCGAGTGACGAACCGTTGACCGCTGTGACCACCACTGTGAACATCAGGGTGTCCACTCCGTTGACCAGCGTGCATTTGACCGATGCGCCGACCGTGGCTGACAAATCGGGACACGTCAGGGAGTCCGGCCGACCGCCGAACTCCTTGGCCAGCTTCGCAGAAATCGACTCGGCCAACGCCTTGCCGTCGACCACGTGGGTGGCGGGGTCAATGCGAAGTCCGCCTTCTTCACCGTCGACGGATTCGGGATCAATCGATGGTGTTGCCGAGGGCGACGCTTCCGCTGCCGACGTCGTCGTTTGGGCGTCGGCGGACACCGACGTCGTGGGAGCCGGCACGCCCGAGTTGACCGCTGGCTTATCGGAACTCTCGCTCGAACACCCTGACAACGCAATGATCGACGCGAGCACGGCTGCACCAACGGTGG
>CAZVVS010000103.1:0-13848 GCA_964630585.1 uncultured Gordonia sp. | reverse complement strand
GTAGTAAAGCGTGACCACCGGGGTAGCCAAATTGCTCAAACAATTTATGGCGCTGCAGGTAGAACTATGTCGGCGCGACCGCGCTCGGCGTGTCTGGAGCGCGGATCGGGTACCAATCGGTCGGTCAAACCGCCTTTGGTCCCTCGTTTAGGGTGGATGCGTGAGTACTGATCAGCCGCAGTTGAGTTGGCCATTCGTCCTCGGTCTGGTGACCGATGGCCACGACCTGACCGCAGAGCAGGCGCGGTGGGCGATGAACGAGATCATGGCCGATGCGGCGACGAGCGCGCAGATTGCCGGGTTCGGCCTCGCCGTGAAGATGAAGGGCGCGGCACCGGAGGAGCTGAACGGCCTCGCCGAGGCGATGCTCGAGCACGCCAAGCGGGTGCGAGTCGAGACCGCGGCGGTCGACGTAGTCGGCACCGGAGGCGATCGCTCGCACACCGTGAACATCTCGACGATGGCGTCGATCGTCGTCGCCGCTGCCGGTGTGCCGGTGGTCAAGCACGGCAATCGCGCGGCGTCGTCGAAGAGTGGCGGTGCCGACGTGCTCGAAGCGCTGGGCGTGGCCATCAATCTGGATGCCGACGCGGTGGCGCGCTGCGTGGAGGAGGTCGGGATCGGTTTCTGCTTCGCCCCGGTGTTCCATCCGGCGTTCCGCTTTACCGGCCCGCCGCGCAAGGAGTTGGGCGTGCCGACGGTTTTCAACGTGTTGGGCCCGCTGACCAATCCGGCTCAGCCGCGGGCGGGCCTGATCGGTTGCGCGTTCCCCGACTTGGCGCCGGTGCTCGCGCAGACGTTTGCCGACCGGGGTTCCTCAGTCCTCGTCGTGCGCGGCGATGACGGTCTCGACGAACTCACGACCACGGGCACGTCGACGGTGTGGCAGGTAGTCGAGGAGACGGTGACCCAGCACCGCCTCGACCCGGCTGCAGACCTTGGTATTTCGCGAGTGGAGTTGTCGGCACTGCAGGGCGGCGACGCACAGGACAACGCACGCGTGGCCCGCGACCTGTTCGCAGGTGCCACCGGGCCGGTCCGTGACGCCGTGCTGTTGAACGCAGGAGGGGCGCTCGTGGCCGAGGCGCAGACCGGTCCGATGAGTCGGGAAGAACTGGTCGCCGCGCTCGTGACGGCAATTGGTCGTGTGGCCGAGGCCATCGACTCCGGCGGTGCGGCCGACGTGCTCGATCGCTGGGCGCGGCTCAGCACCTCCCTTGCACAGGCCTGAGGGGTTATTCGCCTACGGCGCTCGAGCCGACTACTCGCCTAACGGCGCTCGAGTCGACTATTCGCCTACGGCGCTCGAGTCGACTATTCGCCTAACGGCGCTCGAGTCGACTATTCGCCTACGGCGAAGCCAGCCTCGGTGTCAAGACTGGCGTAGCTGCGGAATGCGATGTGGGTGGTCGACGCCATCACGCCCCGAAGCCGGTTGATGCGGTTGGTCACGACCTCGGCAATCGCGTCGTGGTCTCGGACGCGAACCTTCGCGATGAGGTCGACGTCGCCGGCACACGAGTAAACCTCCGTGACCCCGTCGATGTCGGCCACGGCTTGCGCGGTCTCCGGGATCGAATGGACGTCGGCATTGATCAACACGAATGCGGTCAGCATGGTCTCCACCTTAATGTCCCGCGCGGGTGTTTCCCGTCCGTGCTGAACGGGCGGCCGCGGCCCAGGCGTCCCAGCCGCATGCGCTACCGCGGGGCATTGCGAACCCGTCGGTCGTATCGACAATGCGGGCATCGGCGGCAGTGACCCATCGGTAGACCAGAGCGGCCTCCTCTGCGGGGGCGCCGCGCAGCGGATCGGGCGCGGGCACAACGGTCTGTGCACCGGCTCGCACGGCGTCGACCACCGGCATCGGCGGAGCACCCGGCCGGGAGACTCCGGCGCCGGCGAGCCGACCGTGACGCACGACGGCGAACCGCCAACCGCCGGATACACCGGGTCGGGCGACGATCAGTTGCTCGATCGAGCACAGCGCCCGCAGGCGCTGCGCGGCTCCCAGGACTCGCACCGTGGCCGCGAGCTCGTCGCGGCGGCGGGCCGCGGTCTCGAAGTGCTCGGCAAGCGCGGCGGTGGTCACCGACTCGGCGAGCGAGCGCAAGGCGCCGTCGGACCGGCCGTGTGCGGCGTCGAGAGCTGCGCAGACGCGCGGCAGGTAGTCCGACACCGACTCCGGCCGCTCGGTGGCAGCCATACAACCGCCCACGGCGTTGTCCGGACGACACCAGTGGAAGTCATCGCGGGACCCCAGGCGTCCGGTACACGACCGCAGGCCCGTCGCGCGCGTCAGCGCCTGCGCGACCGTCTGCGCGGTGCTGCGTGGCGAGACGGGCCCGATCGACACGGTCGACCCCACTGAGCCGACCGGTTCCGGCAGGGGTTCGCGCCGCACCGTGAATCGGGGGAACCGCTCTTCGGTCAGGCAAATCCACCACCCGCGTCGAGGCTGGGTGGAACGTCGGTTGTAGGCCGGGTTGTGGGCGGCCAGCAGGCGTAGTTCCCGAACGCCGGCCTCAAGGTCGTGGGCGCACACTACGTGGTCGACGTGGGTTGCCAGGGCGACCATTTCGGCGATCCGTGGGCGCGCGTCGCCGGCGAAGTAGGACTGGACCCGGCGGCGCAGGTCGACGGCGGTGCCGACATACAGCACCTCTTGGGAGGGTCCGCGGAAGAGATAGACGCCGGGCGCGCGGGGGATGGGGTCGGCCAATCGGCGTTTGGCCCGTTGCGCCGGCGTCGCGCGTGGCAGGTAGTCCAGCAATTCGGCGAAGGTGCCCACCCCGCGGTTCCCGATGCGTTCCAGCAGTGCGTGTAGGACGTCGACGGTCGCACGCGCGTCGTCCAGCGCTCGGTGGGTGGGGGTGGTGGTGGACCCGAACAGTTCGGCCATCGCCGACAGTCGAACCGACGGCGCCTCGTCGCGGGTGAGGACCCGCCTGGCCAAAGCAACGGTGCACAGTGTCGCCGGGAAATAGAAGTCGAGACCGCTGCGCCGGGCCGCCGCCGCCAGGAAGCCGAGGTCGAACCGTGAGTTGTGGGCGACCAGGACAGCGCCGCGGGCGAATTCGAGGAACGAGGCGAGTACTTCGCCGATCCGCGGTGCCGCGCTGACCATCGCGGTTGTGATCCCGGTCAAGGTGACGATCTCCTGCGGGATCGGACACCCGGGGTCCACCAGTGTCGCGAACTCGCCCACGATCTCGCCCCCGCAGATCTTGACCGCACCGATCTCGGTGATCGCGTCACGGTCGGCACTGCCACCGGTGGTCTCGAGATCGACGACGACGAATGGCGTCGTCGCGAGTGATTGGTGAACCCCGCCCTGGACGATGGCGCACATCTCTGTGAGTTCGGCGACAGTGGGCGGACGGCGATGGGAGGCCCTCGGGCCGGTACTCCGGTTGCCCGGCATGCCTGTGTCGGGCAACCCGGCATCGGCGAACGTGAGTTGCTGCGCTCCGTGGCGGTCGTATACCAGCATGATGCGAACGCTAGTTCGAACCTCGGACATCCCATTGGGTCATCGCGGGCGGGAGTCGTTGTCAGACGCGGCCGCTAGCGTCCTGGACGAACCGGAAACGGGTTCGCGGACGGGCGGACACGCCGACTGTGAACCTTCCAGAAAATGAGAGGTAGATCACATGCACATCGACTGTGACAGCTGCCCGGGCCGCCCGGTGGCCTGCGACGGCTGCATGATGAACGTCCTGATGAGTACGACAAACAGCCCACACGCAGCACAAACACAGGAAACCTCCAGCATTTCCGACCCTCGCGCAGAGCTTGTGACGGCGATCTCGGTGTTTCGAGACGCGATGCTCATCACAATTGCGGAACAAAAGGCCGCAATTGGACGCATAACTGCAGGTCAAGACGGAGATCAGCACCGATTTCTGTCGGTGGTGCGGGCCGGGTAGTGTCTTCGTTGGCTCTCGACCTCGAACAGGGCTTACGGAAACGGTGGACTTTGCGCCGCAGTTTTCGTAACCTTTTTGAGACATTGCGGAACGTCACGCTTCACCAGAAGTGGTCCGCGAGAGTCAATCGCTGAGTCGCTCCCCAGGGAGCGAGCCGGGGACCCACCTTGGGGCCGCAAGGCCTCGCCGGGGTGAATCACTGTGCCTGATGCAGCTCTTTCAGGCCTGGTGTAGGGCATCTTCCAGCCCGAACCCGACAGCTAACCCGGTAGGCGTGTGGAGAAATAGGAGACAAGTCTCGTGGCCAAACACCGTTTGGAACAGATCAGTCGCGGCACCAAGGTCGCGAAGGGTGCGGTAGTCACCGGCGCCATCGCGATGGGTTCGATCGCTGCCGGGCAGGCCATGGCCTCGCCCGTTGCCGTTCCGAACCTCGGCAACATCGAGCTCGGCGCCCTCGGCGATCACATCAACTCGCAGAAGCATCACGCTGCGCCCAAGACCAAGACGCTGAAGGTCACCAAGACCAACGGCGACGCGAAGTCGAAGGACGCGACGAAGCCGGCACCGCCTGCGCCCGCGCAGGTTCGCGTGCCCAACGTCGGCACCTTCGCGCTTCCCGGCATCTCGCAGAACCAGGTCCCCAACGAGTTCCAGCCCAAGGGCAAGGCCGCTCCGGCTCCGGAGCGCCACACCGTTGCGGACAAGGCCGTCGTCAACGCGGAGAGCAAGATCGGCTCGCCGTACTCGTACGGCTCGGCCGGCCCCAATGCGTTCGACTGCTCGGGCCTGGTCTACTGGTCCTACAAGAACGCTGGCAAGACCATCCCGCGTGACAGCTACGGCCAGATGAGCGGTGGCAAGGCGGTTGCGTACAAGGACGCCAAGCCGGGCGACGTGCTGATCTTCAACGGCGGCAGTCACTCGGGCATCTACGTCGGCAACGGCGAGTTCGTGCATTCGCAGAACTACGGCACCCCGGTCAACCGGGCCAAGGTCAAGACCTGGGCCCTGACCGCCGTCCGCCGTTACTGAGTGTTCGAAACCAGCTCTGAGGTGGGCGGACGTCCCGGTTTTCCGGGGCGTCCGCCCTCACTCGTATCGTGAAGTCGGAAGAAGAATGGGAATCGTGAAGTCTGCGAATTCGGGCCGGAGCCGCGCCGCTGTCGCCGCGGTGGCCGTGATGGTGTCGTCGGTCGCGCTGAGCACGATCCCGACGGCGACGGCTGCACCCGCCCGCAACGCGGCCCAACTCGTCGCCGACTACAAGAAGCTGAACGTCGAGGCCGAGCGTTCGGCCGAGGCGATGCACGACGCCACAATCGAGTACAACAAGCAGCGCGACGTCGTCGTACGGGCACGCGCGGCGGCGGCTGCGGCCCAAAAGAAGCTGGATTCGACCGCAGGTGAGCAGCAGCGCCTGCAGCACCGCGTGAACGGGATCCTCCGGGCCAGTTACCGCGGGGCCCGCATCAACCGACTCTATTCGCTCCTGGTCAGCGACTCGCCCCAGCAGATGCTCGATCAAATGTCGGCCCTCGACATCATCTCCCACGATGCGACCCGCAACCTGAAGAACCTTGCTCGCGTCCGGGCCGAGGCGGTCCAGGTCAAGGACGACTCGGCCAAGGCGTCGGCGGTGGCCAACACGGCGATCGCCAAGGTCGAGAAGACCCGCGGTGTTCTTCAGGCCAAGCGTGCCAATCTTGCATTGCAGGCGGTCCAGATCCGTGCGGTGTACCAGTCCATGACCGGCCAGCAACTCGCCGAGCTACGCGGGCCGAAATTCGACTTCAACCCGGCGCTCGTACCGCCGGGCACGTCGCCGGCGCTCGTTGCCGTCCAGGCGGCGCTGTCGCGAGTCGGCGACCCCTACGTGTGGGGCGCGACCGGCCCGAATCAGTTCGACTGCTCGGGTCTGATGGTGTGGGCCTACCGGCAGGCCGGCAAGGGCCTGCCGCGTTCGAGCCAGGCACAGATGTCGGCCGGCGTCCCGGTGAGCCGCGACCAGCTGCAACCCGGCGACCTGATCATCTATTACCCAGACGCGCACCACGTCGGCATGTACGTCGGTGACGGTTACGTCATCCACGCGTCCACCTTCGGCGTGCCCGTCAAGGTCGTCCCGGTCGACGGGGCCGGCCCCTTCCTCTCGGCTCGCCGGGTCTAGCCGCCGACGTGGCGTCGCCGGGCCTGCGCGCGGCCGTGCTGCTCTGCGGCGCGATTCTTCTCTCCGCCTGTGGGGGCCCGACGGCCGACCCGACGGCTAGTGGCAGTTCGTCGACGACCGCCACGGACGTCTTCGAGCAGCAACGGACTGACGGTGTGAACGCGCTGCTGGAACGGTTGGATCACGCGCTGCTGCACGGCGGCCCCCGAGACCTCGACGCAATCCTCGACGCATCTGCGCCGCGCGCCTTCCGCGACGGCCTGGTGGTGGCACAGGCCAATCTCTCCTCGGCCGTGCCCCGGGCCGACACCGGCCCGCGCAAGCCGTTGCACTATCGCGTCTTCGAGCACTTCATCGGCGCGGCCGACGCCGAGGAGCTCGCCCCGGAATCGGTCGCGGCCAAGCTGGCTGAACAGGGCAGTAGCGACAACTGGGTGTCCCCGGTACGCCTGCGGTTCGCGCTCGGCGGGGCCGGGACGCCCGGGCTGGACGAGCCGGATGTCGAGATCGACACCCCGCTCGTCGTCGCTCGGTACGACGACGAGTGGCGACTCGTCGGCGACCTGACCCTCATGCGCCGACCTCCGGGCGGGGTCGGGTTGTGGAGTTTCGCCAGCGCTCGCGCGACCGATGCGGCGACGCTTGGTGGGCAATCGGTTGTCGCGTCGTACCCGGGGACGGAGGGGATCACCGCCCGCGTCGTCGCGATGCTGCCCGACGCGGTCCGTTCGGTCACCGACTTCTGGGGTCCGCGATGGCCGCAACGAGCGCTCGTGATCACCACGGCGTCGACTGAGCAGTTCGGTGCCCTGGCGGCCAGTGAGGGGGCAGATGTCTCGGCCGCCGCTGCGGCCACCGTGTACACGACCCTGGATGTGCCCAACCACAGCGTTACCGGCCAGCGCATCGTGCTGACCCCCGCCGCGCGTGACCTGTCGGATCCGCTGCTGGCGGTCGTGCTCCGGCACGAATTGAGCCACGTGGCGGTGCGGTTGGCCACCCGTCCCGACACACCGCAGTGGTTGGCCGAGGGAGTCGCCGAGTACGTCGGGCGCAAGGGCACCTATGCGCGATTCGGTGATGTCGCGCCCGACTTGGCCGCTGCGACGCGCTCCGGGACGGCACCGGCCTGGCCCACCGACGAGGCGTTCGCGGTGGATTCGGCGCGTGCCGCACTGGCCTACCAGGCCGCATGGTCGGTTGCGGCTTTCGTCGCGCAGCGCTACTCCGAGGACGCGCTGCGCCGGTTGTACCTCGGGGTCGCAGGGGCCGTCGACGACGCGGCCGCGAAGACCGCGGTGCGTGATGCGATCGGCGTCCCGGAGCCGGAGTTGCAGCGCCAGTGGCAGGCCTGGGTGCGGAAGCAGAGCGGGGGATGACCCGCTCGGCGTCGATCGGCCGCACCCTGCTCATCACCAACGACTACCCGCCCCGACCGGGCGGCATCCAGTCCTACCTGCAGAATCTCGTCGACCTGTTGCCGCCAGAACAGGTCGTGGTGTACGCGCCGCGCTGGCGCGGCCGGTCGCACCTCGACTTCGACGAGGCGGCGCCGTACACCGTCGTGCGCCACCCGACGACGTTGATGCTGCCCACGCCGCTGGTGGCGCGAAGGGCTGCGCGGCTGGTGCGCGAGCACGAGATCGAGAACGTCTGGTTCGGCGCCGCCGCCCCGCTGGCGCTGCTGGCGCCGGTGGTGCGCCGCGCGGGCGCCCATCGTGTACTGGCCTCGACACACGGTCACGAGGTCGGCTGGTCGATGCTGCCGGTGGCCCGACAGGTGCTGCGCGCCATCGGCGGGACGACCGACACCGTCACGTTCGTGAGCAAGTACACGCGGGGGCGCTTCGCATCGGCCTTCGGTCGGCACGCTGCGCTGGAGTATCTGCCGCCGGGGGTGGACACCGAGCGCTTCGTGCCCGATGCGGCTGCACGCGCCGCGATCCGCGAACGCCACGGACTGGGCGACAAGCCGGTGGTGCTGTGTTTGTCGCGGCTGGTGCCGCGCAAGGGGCAGGACATGCTGATCCGTGCGCTGCCGGCGATCCGCGAGCAGGTTCCCGGTGCCGTCCTGCTCATCGTCGGGGGCGGTCCGTACGGCTCGACGCTGCGGGAATTGGCCGCCGCCATCAGCGACGGCGAGAACATCGTCTTCACCGGTTCGGTGCCGTCGGAGGAGCTGGCGCAGTACCACAGCGCCGCCGACGTCTTCGCGATGCCGTCGCGTACCCGCGGGGGCGGCCTGGACGTCGAGGGACTCGGCATCGTCTACCTGGAGGCCTCAGCCTGCGGGGTGCCCGTTGTTGCCGGTGACTCCGGCGGCGCGCCGGAGACGGTGATCGCCGGGCACACCGGCTTGGTCGTCGACGGACGGTCGGTGTCGCAGATCGCGGAAGCGGTGGTGACGATCCTGTCCGACCCGGCGCGCGCGCGGCGGATGGGTGCGGCCGGCCGCGAGTTCGTCGAAGCGCAGTGGCAGTGGTCCCAGATCGCCGCACGGTTGGTGCGACTGCTCAACGCCTGATCTCCGCATTCCCTGCGCTGAGATCACTGCGCAGTGCCTACTTCGCGTAGAGCGCCTCGATGTCGGCGGCAAACCGCTCGGTCACCACGTTGCGCTTCACCTTGAGCGTCGGGGTCAACTCGCCTGCCTCCTCGGTGAAGTCGACGGGCAGGATGCGGAACTTCTTGATCGCCTCGGCGTGCGACACCGTGGTGTTGGCATCGTCGACCGCCGACTGGATCTCCGCGCGAAGCCGGGGATCGTCGACGAGATCGGCGACCGGGGTGTCGGTGGGAACGTCGTGGTCGGTCTTCCACGCGGCGATCGCCTGGGGATCGAGAGTGACCAACGCGCCGATGAACGGCCGTTGATCACCGACGACGAGCGCCTGCGACACCAGACGGTTGGCCCGGATGACGTCCTCGAGGCCGGCCGGCGAGACGTTCTTGCCCCCGGCGGTCACCAGGATCTCCTTCTTGCGCCCGGTGATCGACAGGAATCCGTCGCGGTCGATCTTGCCGATGTCACCGGTGTGGAACCAGCCGTCGGTGATCGACTCTGCCGTGGCGTGCGGGTTCTTCCAGTAGCCGGTGAAGACGACGCCGCCCGACAGGAGGATCTCACCGTCGTCGGCGATGCGGACCGCATTGCCGGGCAACGGACGCCCGACCGTTCCGACCTTCACCGCTCCCGGCGTGTTCACCGAGAACGCCGCCGTGGTCTCCGTCAGGCCGTAGCCCTCGTAGACGGGGATGCCGACTCCGGAGAAGAAGTGGCCCAAGCGGGCGCCCAGGAATGCGCCACCGGAGATGGCGAGCTCGCACTCACCGCCAAGTGCGGTGCGCAGTTTGGCGTAGACGAGGCGGTCGAACACCGCGTGTCGCAGACGCAGCGCCAAGCCGACCGAACTGGATTCGCGGGCCGCGTTGTACTCGATGGCGGTGGCCGCCGCGGCGTCGAAAATCTTGCCCTTCCCGCCGTCGTGGGCGTTTTGACGCGCGGTGTTGAACACCTTCTCGAACACCCGCGGCACCGACAGGATGATCGTTGGGCGGAAGACGGCGAACTCGGGAACAAGTTTCGGGATGTCGTTGAAGAAGCCGACGGAGACGCCGCCGCGCAGTGCCACCAGGGTGATCGCGTGGGCCAGGACGTGTGCCATCGGCAGGAACATCAGCAGGCGCTTGCCCGGGACGAGCAGCGGCTTCAGTCCGCTGGACAGGACGCCCTCGACCTCGCTGAGAAGATTCGAATGCGTCAGCATGCACCCCTTGGGGCGCCCGGTGGTCCCCGACGTGTAGATGAGGATCGCCGGATCGTCGGCATGCCGCGATCGCCGTCGCGCGGCCACCTCCTCGTCGGTGACGCCCTTGCCAGCCTCGACGAGCTCGGCTATCGCACCGGGGTTTTCGCCCGTCGGATCGATCTGCCAGTGGTGGGCCAGGCCCGCGGCGGTCGTCGTCGTGTCGATGATCGCGCGGTGCGCGTCGCTTTCGGCGATGATGCCGACGGCTTCGGAATCGCTGCAAATCCAATCGATCTGCGGTCCCGATGACGTCTCGTAGACGGGGACGGTGACCGCTCCGGCCGTCCAGATCGCGAAATCCAGCAGGATCCACTCGGTGCGCGTCGCGCTGAGCAGCGCGACGCGGTCGCCCGGCTTGATGCCCTGTGCGATGAGGCCCTTCGCGATTTCGGTGACCCGCTGCGCGGCGGTCTGCGCATCGAGGGGTGCCCACCCGAGAGTGCCTTTGTCGAGGATGACACCCCGTTTCGGGTGGTTGGCCGCGAGGTCGAAGAGGATGTCGGTGCAATTACTGCTGTCGGGGATCGTGAACGGCGCCGACACGGAGTATTCGGATGGCACGGGACCGGCCTTTCGCGGGTGGACTCAGCGGTGAACCTTCAGCGTTGAACATCGTATCCGGGCAGCCCAGCCGTCGGGTCGCTGCGGTGGTGTGTGAAGCTAGAGGGCGTGACGAGCATCCAGGTTGCCGACGAGACCTTCGTCGCCGCCGCACCTGAATCGGTGCGCGAAGCGCTCGGCGACCGTTCGCAGTGGGCCCGATGGTGGCCGGACCTCGAACTCACCGTCGTCGAGGACCGGGCCGAGGCGGGTGTGCGGTGGACGGTCACCGGCCCGATCGAGGGCACGATGGAGGTGTGGTGCGAGCCGGTGATGGACGGATTCGTCCTGCACTACTTCCTGCACGGCGAGCCCACGGGAGCACTCCCGCGTCGGCCGCGCGCACTCTACGATGAATTGGCCGAGACGAATCGCCGCCGCCGGGTGGCGGGCAAGGTGATGGCGTTCGAGATCAAATCCCGACTTGAGCGGCATCGTTCCCCGGGCGACCCGGCCGCCCCCGCCGAGGCAGGTACGACAGGAGGAGTGCGTGGCTGACCATACTGCGCAGTCCATCGTGATCAGCGCTGATCCGGACGTGATCATGGCGGTGATCGCCGATTTCGACCACTATCCCGACTGGGTGTCGGCCGCGCGCGAGGCGCGCATCATCGAGACCCGTCCCGACGGTCGTGCCGCGAAGGTGCAGTTCGAACTGGACGCCGGAGTCCTCAAGGACACCTACGTCCTCGAATACGACTGGGCCGAGGACGGCTTGTCGGTCGGCTGGGACCTGGTGAGCAGTGACCTGCAGCAGCAACAGCGCGGCCGGTACACCCTGGTCGCCCAGGCGCCCGGGTCGACGAAAGTCGCCTATGAGTTGATGGTGGATCTGCGCGTGCCGGTCATCGGCCAGCTCAAGCGTCGCGCGGAGAAGGCGATCATCTCCTCCGCGTTGCACGAACTCAAGAAGCGGGTCGAAGGCTGATCGACCTCACTCCCATCCAGCTCGTCCTCGGTCCGGGCGGGGCCGGGGTGTCCGTCGTTGCCGCCGCGGGTGCCGTCGATCGCCGTCGCGGTGCCGGTCGGACTGCGGGCCTGCTCGGCCCGGACTCGCGAAGCACCCTGCTGGTGACGATCGATCGCGACTCGCCGGTCCCCGACGTGGTGGGTGTGTACCCGGCACCGGGCAAGGCGATTCCGATCAGTGCGGACGCGAGCCTGTTGGCGCTGGACCCCTTGGGTGTGACCGAATCGGCCTGGGGCGTTTTCGTCGACGCAGTCTCCTCCGCCGGTGTCGGACCGACCCTGCCGGTGCTGTCGGCGCTCACGTCTGTGGCACCGGGGGAGTTGACTGCGCTACCCGGCTTCGAGGAACTGCTGTTGTGGCGGCGAATCCGGGACGAGGCGACGAGCGGTCGCTGGGGCAGCATCGTCGTCGATTGTTCCGGTTATGGTGACCCGTTCGCGCTGGTGCGCGCACCAGCGGTGCTCAGTCAGATCATCAACCGGTTGTGGCCGCGCCACCGCCGTCTCGCTGCGGCGGCCGAACGGCCGATCCTGGCGCAGGCGAGTACGGCCGTCGACGAGCTCGACCGGGACTGTCGTGACGTGCGCGACGTCTTGTCCGACCCGGCGGCGACGGCAGCGCACCTCGTCGTCGACACCGGCCTCCGCGGCCGACGGCAGCTCCCGCGCTATGCCGCGCTGGCCGCGCTGGCCGCGCTTCCGGTGCGGTCGGTGTACGGCAATGACGGGACCGCCCGTCTTCTCGAACCTGGCTTCGACGAGCTCGCAACAGCGGTGACCGCAGGATTCGGCGCGCGCACCGTCCAGGTAGTGGCGGCGGGGGAAACCCTCGACCGGGTGGCGCGGTTGCGGCGTCTGGGCGTCAGCTTCGACAGTCCCGGCGGCAACCCGGTCGGCACCGCCGATGCCCAGGTCTCGCGGATTTCGGGCAGCGGTCTGGATGCCGTGTATGAGATGTGCTGGCATCAGCCACTGCCGGATCCGGCCAGGTTCGGTCTCGGGCGCGCCGGCGACGACCTGCTGGTCACGATCAGCGGCTTCCGGTTCCCGGTGCGGCTCCCGTCGGTGTTGCGCCGCTGCAAGGTCGCCGGTGCCGATTGGGACGACGACGAGGTCCGTATCCGCTTCACCCCCGACCCCGCCGTGTGGCCGGAACGCCCGACTGCATGACCGCGGCCGGAGCCCCCGGCCAGGTGATCGGGTATCTTTTCATCCCATGGGAGATCCGGGTACCGATGGTGACGCGAGTTCCATCGACGCTGTCGTGGATGCCGCGCGCGACCTACTGAGCGGGTTGGCCGCGCAGATCGATGACGTCGCCAGCCTGCTGGGGCCGCACTCGGGGGGTCTCGCCGAGGGATTGGCCACCGAATTGTCCGGCGAGCTCTCCGTGCTGTTCGCCGAAGTCGGGGAGCTCCTGGCGCGCCTCATCGCCACGCTGATCGCCATCTTGGAGGCACTGGTCAAAATGCTGCGCGCCGATCCCGCGGACGGTTCGGGGCCACCGGCGACGACTTACCAGGACATCACCGTCGCCATCGGGCGCGGCGACTCATGAGCGATCTGACCATCGGCATCGACATCGGCGGCACGAGTATTCGGGCCGCCGTCGTCGACGACAGGGGCGAGTCGATGGACACGCTGCGCGCGGCGACACCGGCGACCGCGCAGGCGCTCGAACACTGCTTGGACCGGCTGGTCGGCGAATTGGGATCACGCTGGTCGGTGTCCGGCGTCGGCCTTGCGATCGCCGGTTTCCTCACCCGGGACCGCTCGACGGTCCGCTTCGCCCCCCACCTGCCGTGGCGTGAGGCCCGGGTGGCCGAAGAGATGTCGGCGCGCGTGGGGCTACCGGTTTTCGCCGAACACGACGCCAACGCCGCCGCAGTCGCGGAATGGCGATTCGGCGCCGCCGGGCACGGGCAGAACTCGCTCGTGCTGGCCATCGGCACCGGAATCGGCGCCGGACTCGTCTTTGACGGCCGCCTCTACCGCGGCAGTTACGGCGTGGCACCCGAACTGGGTCATATCGTCATCGTGCCCGACGGCCGGCCGTGCTCCTGCGGCAAGCGCGGCTGCTGGGAGCGGTATTGCAGCGGGACCGCACTCGTCGACACCGTCGTCGAATTGCTGGCCGACGCGGAGTGGGGCCGGTCCAAGCTGGCCGACGAATCGGCCGCGGATCCGGGCTCGGTGACCGGTCGGCGCATCGCCGCGGCTGCCAACGAGGGCGATCCGCTGGCACTGGCGGCGTTCGCGTCGTTCGCGTCCTACCTCGGGCAGGGCCTGGCCATGATTGCCGACGTGTTCGATCCGGACCTCATCGTCATCGCCGGGGGCGTGGGCCGTGCATCGGGCCTGTACCTCGACG
>CAZVVS010000102.1:0-13852 GCA_964630585.1 uncultured Gordonia sp. | reverse complement strand
CGCGGTCGGTGTAGCGGTCCTCGTGGATGAGGACCGTCATGCCGGAGTCGGTGAAGATGTGCTCGAGCTCCGCCTCGACGTAGCGGTAGTTGACGTTGACCAGGACCGCGCGCGCCTTGAAGACGGCGAGCATAGCCTCGACAGCTTCGATGGTGTTTCGGCTGTACAGGCCCACCGCGTGGCCGGGGCGCACGCCCATGTCGACGAGGGCGTGGGCGAGGCGGTTGGCACGCTCCTCGAGTTCGGCGTAGGAGCGCGTGCGGTCCCCGGATTCCAGTGCAACGCGCTCGGGCATGAGGTCGACGGCGTGCTCGAAAAGGTCGGCAATCGTATAGGCCATGGTAAGAAACTAGAACGTGTTACTGTTTTGAGCAAGCGCCTCGGCATGCACAGCGACCAAAGGCCCATACGCCGACCGGAAGGACCGCCCCAGATGGCCGACACCGCCACCACCGCACCCGACTGCCTCGTCGAGCAACGCGGCCACATCCTCGTCGTGACCATGAACCGGCCGGAGGCCCGCAACGCCCTGTCCACCGAGATGATGCGCATCATGGAGGAGGCCTGGGACCGGGTCGACGAGGATCCGGAGATCCGCGTCGCGATCCTCACCGGCGCGGGCGGCGCGTTCTGCGCCGGCATGGACCTCAAGGCGATGAACCGCAATGCTCCCGGTGACACCGCCGCCAGCGGCGCGTGGGATCCCGCCCGCCTGCCGGCCCTACTGAAGGGCCGTCGCCTGATCAAGCCGCTCATCGCGGCCGTCGAAGGTGCCGCCATCGCCGGTGGGACCGAGATCCTGCAGGGCACCGACATCCGCGTGGCCGGTGAGAGCGCCCGATTCGGCGTTGCCGAAGCGCGCTGGGGCCTCTACCCGCTGGGTGGCAGCGCCGTGCGGCTGCCCCGCCAGATCCCGTACACGATCGCCGCCGATCTGCTGCTGACCGGCCGCCACATCACGGCGCCCGAGGCCAAGGAATACGGCCTCGTCGGCCATGTCGTCCCCGACGGCACCGCGCTGGCGCGCGCCCTGGAGATCGCCGAGACCATCGCAGCCAACGGGCCGTTGGCCGTGCAGGCGATCCTCAAGACGATGCGCGACTCCGAGGGCCTCCACGAGGAAGAGGCCTTCCAGGCCGACGGCCGCGTCGGCCTCGGCGTCTTCCGGTCGGCCGACGCCAAGATCGGGCCCCGCGCGTTTGCGAACAAGGAAAAGCCGGTCTTCACCGGCGAATAGAGCACGACCGCCGACGAGGAGTCGGCGAGTCGGTTTCGACTGCCCGCCCGGCCAGTCCGACTGGCCCGACTAGTCCGATCAAGGCATCCGGTTGGCTGCGCCGGTGATCCGTCCCAAGTGCCCGACGACGTCCTCGTAGCGGGGTCCGACGAGGCGCGGAATCCCGTCGAAGACCCGGGCGTCGGGTCCGATCAGCACGCGCGGACGGTTCCACCGAACCCCGCGCAGGATCGCCTTGGCCGCCCCCTCGGGCCGGGTGAACGCGATCTTCTGGAACTGCCGTCCCGCCTCGGCGATCTCCTCCGGCGTCGCCCCGGCGCCGCGGCCGTTGGTCACGATGTTGGTCTTGATGCCCCCGGGGTGCACGCAGGTGACGCCGACCTTGTGTCCGGCGATGAGCATCTCCTGACGTAGCGACTCGGTGAAGCCGCGCACCGCGAACTTCGCCGCGTTGTAGGCGCTCTGGCTCGGAATTCCCATCAGGCCGAATACCGACGAGACGTTGACGACGTGGCCGTCGCCCGACGCGATCAGATGGGGCAGGAATGCCTTCGTGCCGTGCGCGACGCCCCAGAAGTCGATGTTGAACAGCCAGTCGAAGTCCTCCCAGGTCATGTCTTCGACGGTCGCAGCCAGTGAGACCCCGGCGTTGTTCACGATCACGTTGGCTCCGCCGAATTCGCCGACCACCTCGTCGGCGTGCGCCTCGACGGCCGCACGGTCGGCGACATCGAGGTCGTAGCCGACCGCCTTCACGCCCAACTTGTCACACCGCGCGACCGTGTCGGCCAGGCCCACCGAGTCGACGTCGGAGAGCGCCAGCTTCGCCCCCTTGCCCGCCAGTTCGACGGCCAGCGCCCGCCCGATCCCCGACGCAGCGCCGGTGATGACAACGGTCTTGTCCCTGAAATCCCTCATTGCTGACCCCTTCGTTCGCCACTCGGCGAGTGTCATGCGGATTGAGCCGAACTCCACTCGTAACTGAAAGTATCACCTACCGTGAGTACCAGATGGTATCCGTGCGTACCCACCGAGAGGCGCAGACGACATGCCCAATTCCACACCGGCCGACTCCACACCCACCGACCAGACGACCACGACAGAGGTCGACGTCGTCATCATCGGCGCCGGCATCTCCGGCGTCGGGATGGGGTGTCGCCTCATCCGCGAGCACCCCGAACTGACGTTCCGCATCCTCGACCGCCGCGCCCGCGTGGGCGGCACCTGGGACCTTTTCCGCTACCCCGGCGTCCGTTCCGATTCAGACATGTACACCTTCGGCTACGACTTCCGCCCGTGGACCGACGCCAAGATCCTGGTCGACGGCCCGTCCATCCGGCAGTACCTGCAGGACACCGCCGATGACTACGACCTGTCCGACAAGATCGACCATGGGATCACCGTGAAGTCCGCGGACTGGTCCAGCGGCGACGGACGGTGGACCATCGCGGCGGTCACCGCCGACGGCAAGCAGCTGACCTACCTCGCACGGTTCTACGTCGGCGCGACCGGCTACTACGACCACGAGCATGGCTACCGCCCGGCGTTCCCCAACGAGGAGGCCTTCACCGGGACGATCGTGCATCCCCAGCACTGGCCCGAGAACCTCGACTACGCGGGCAAGCGCGTCGCGGTCATCGGCAGCGGCGCCACCGCGGTCACGTTGATCCCGAACATGGCGGAGGAAACCGCGCACATCACGATGATCCAACGCTCGCCTACCTACATCCTGGCCATGCCCTCGGAGAACCTGGTCATGAAGGTGCTGGCGGAGAGGGTGCCGCCGATGGTGGCCTACCGGCTGGTCCGCACGCTCGCCGTCGGATTCGGACGACTGTCCTTCGACATCTTGCGGACCTTCCCCCGGGCGTCGAAGAAGGCGCTCGTCACGCTGACCGCCAGGCAACTCGGACCGACGATCGACATCAAGCACTTCACCCCGCGCTACAACCCGTGGGACGAGCGCATGTGCGTCGTGCCCGACGGCGACCTGTTCTCCTACCTGCGCAAGGGCAAAGCCTCGGTCGTCACCGATACGATCGCCGAATTCACGCCCACAGGCGTGCGGATGGACTCGGGCGAGCACGTCGACGCCGACATCATCGTCACCGCGACCGGACTCAACGTCCTGTTCAACGGGGGTATCACGATGACCGTCGACGGTGAGCCGGTCGATCCGGCCCAGCACCTGACGTACAAAGCTGTCATGCTCGAGGGCGTGCCCAATGCGGCATTCATCCTCGGCTACACCAACGCCTCGTGGACCCTCAAAGCCGACTTGGCCGCCCAATACGTGTGTGGGCTGCTGACCCACATGAGCCGGCACGGCTACACGACAGTCGTCGCCCGGGCCGACGCCGGGGAACCCATCGACGGGACGATCTTCGGCAGCCTCACGTCGGGGTATGTCCGGCGCGCCGCCGACCAGCTCCCCAAGCAGGGCACGCGGGGGGTGTGGAAGGTGACCCACGACTACCTCGCCGATCAGCGACTGCTGCGCCCGCGGGGCATCGCCGACGATGCGCTGAAGTTCGGCACCTCCAGGACCGCAAGACGCGCCGCTCCTGCACGAAAGCGCCGCGCCGCCGTCTAGAGCCCACCGACTTCTTGCGCGCAAAACTAGAACGTGTTCTAGTAGAGGCTGTGAGGACAAGCCCCATCGCCGATCCCGTCGCGACCGTTCCGCCTCCCACCGCGACCATCCTTTCGGCACAGCTGACCAACCATTTCGACTACACCCGATCGCTCGGACCCGTGCTGTCCGTGTTCGCCCTCGCCCTGCGCGCCGGGCGGATCGTCGGGTCGGTGAACAGCGACGGGAAGGTGTACGTGCCGCCTGTCGAGTTCGACACGGTGACCGGCCGCGCCTGCGCCGAGTTCGTCGACGTCGCGACCGTTGGCACCGTCGTCTCGTGGACGTGGCAGGCGCAGCCGTCGCCCGCGCAACCGTCCGACCGCCCGTTCGCCTGGGCCCTGATCCGCCTCGACGGCGCCGACACCGCGCTGCTGCACGCCGTCGCCGTCGACTCCGCCGACGCCATGAGCACCGGGATGCGCGTGCATGCGACGTGGCGCGCGGCCCGCACCGGCCTCATCACCGATATCGCGTGGTTCGAACCGGGCGACTCCCCGTCGTCGGCGCCGGCCAACACCGCCGAGCTGCCCGACGATTCGCGCGGCATCATCGTGTCCACCCCGATCTCGACGGCGATCACCCACAGCGCCACCGAAGCCGAGTCGGTGTTCCTCGACGGCATCGCCCAGGGCCGCTTGATCGGCAACCGAATCGCCTCGGGTGTCGACGCCGGACGCGTCTACTTCCCGCCGCGCGACGTCAGCCCCGCCGACGGGGCGCCGTCGGCCGAGTACGTCGACCTGCCCGACACCGGCATCGTCACCACGTTCTGCATCGTCAACGTGCCGTTCCAGGGCCAGCGGATCAAGCCGCCCTACGTCGCGGCCTACGTGCTGCTCGACGGCACCGACATCCCGCTGCTGCACCTGATCCTCGACTGCCCTGCCGACGAGGTCCGCATGGGTATGCGGGTCAAAGCGGTGTGGTTGCCGGAGGACGAGTGGGAGCACTCGGTGGGCAACATCAGCCACTTCCAGCCGACCGGTGAACCCGACGCCGATTACGCCACCTACCAGGAGCATGTGTGATGACCACCCCGAAAGTAGCGGTCGTCGGATTCGCGCACAGCCCCAACGTCGCGCAGACGCACGGCACCACCAACGGCGTCGAAATGCTGATCCCCTGCTTCGACAAGCTCTATGCCGAGCTCGGCATCGCCCGCACCGACATCGGCTTCTGGTGCAGCGGATCGTCGGACTACCTGGCTGGGCGCGCCTTCTCGTTCATCTCGGCCATCGACGCCATCGGCGCGATGCCCCCGATCAACGAGTCGCACGTCGAGATGGACGGCGCGTGGGCGCTCTACGAGGCCTACGTGAAGATCCTGACCGGCGAGGTCGATCTCGCCCTGGCGTACGGGTTCGGCAAGCCGAGCGCGTCCGACGCCGATCTGACGCTGGCACTGGAGACCGACCCGTACACCGTCGCGCCGCTGTGGCCCCGCGCCAGTTCGCTGGCGGGCCTGCAGGCCCGCGCCGGGATCGATGCCGGCACCTGGTCCGAGGCCGACATGGCCGCGGTCGCTGCGCGCACCACCGGGAAATCCGTGGACGAGTTGCTGGCCGCCCCCTACGTCGCCGACCCGCTGCGCGCCCACGACATCGCGCCCTTCGCCGACGCCGCAGCCGCGGTCATCCTCGCCTCCGAGGAGCGGGCACGCGAACTGGTCGCCAACCCGGCGTTCATCACCGGCTGGGACCACCGGATCGACTCGCCGAACTTCGGGGCGCGCGACCTCACCACCTCACCGTCGACGACTCTGGCCGGGGACACCGCTTTCGGTGATCGCAACCGCGCCGTCGACGTCGCGGAGATCCACGCCGCGTTCACCCACGAGGAGCTGATCGTGCGCCAGGCCCTGCGACTACCCGACTCGGTGCGGATCAATCCGTCCGGCGGCGCCCTGACCGGCAACGCGCTGTTCTCCGCCGGCCTGCAGCGCATCGGCTATGCCGCACACGCGATCCTGGCCGGCGACGCCTCGACCGCGCTCGCCCACGCTTCGGGCGGGCCGGTCCTGCAACAGAACATGGTCGTCACACTGGCTTCGGAGGTGGCTGCCTGATGGGTTACCGCAATCGCGCCGCGGTGCTGGGCACCGGGCAGTCCAAGTACGTGAGCAAGCGCTCCGACGTCACGATGGCGGGCATGTGCCGCGAGGCCATCGACGCCGCGCTGGCCGACGCGGGTGTCTCGATCGACGAGATCGACGCCATCGTCGTCGGCAAGGCCCCCGACCTGTTCGAGGGCGCCATGATTCCCGAGTACGCGATGGCCGAGTCGTTGGGTGCCGTCGGCAAGCGGCTCATCCGCGTGCACACCGCCGGATCGGTGGGCGGGTCGACGGCCAACGTCGCCGCGTCGCTGGTGTTCGCCGGCGTCCACAATCGGGTGCTCGCCGTCGCGTGGGAGAAGCAGTCGGAGTCCAACGCCATGTGGGCGCTGTCGATCCCGGTGCCGTTCACCAAGCCGGTGGGCGCCGGGGCGGGCGGCTTCTTCGCCCCGCACGTGCGCGCCTACATCCGTCGTTCCGGCGCACCGTCGCACATCGGGGCCATCGTCGCGGCCAAGGACCGTCGCAACGGCGCACTCAACCCGCTGGCCCACCTGCACCAGCCGGATATGACCGTCGAGAAGATCATGGAGTCCCAGATGCTGTGGGATCCGATCCGCTTCGACGAGACCTGCCCGTCGTCGGATGGCGCGTGTGCGCTGGTCATCGGCGCCGAGGATGTCGCCGATTCCGCTGTGGCACAAGGCAACCCGGTGGCGTGGATCCACGCGACCGCGATGCGGACCGAACCGCTGAGCTTTGCCCACCGCAACGTGGTGAACCCGCAGGCCAGCCGTGATGCGTCGGCCGCGCTGTGGAAGTCCGGCGGGATCACCAATCCGGTCGAGGAGATCGACGCCGCCGAGATCTACGTGCCGTTCTCCTGGTTCGAGCCGATGTGGCTGGAGAGCCTGGGCTTCGCGCCCGAGGGTGAAGGCTGGAAGCTCACCGAGGCCGGCGAGACGGAGATCGGCGGGAAGATCCCGTTCAACGCCTCCGGCGGCGTCCTCTCGTCGAACCCGATCGGTGCGTCGGGCATGATCCGCTTCGCCGAGGCGGCCATCCAAGTGATGGGCAAGGCCGGCGACCACCAGGTCAAAGATGCGCGCAAGGCCGTCGGGCACGCCTATGGCGGCGGTTCGCAGTACTTCTCGATGTGGCTGGTCGGGGCCGACAAGCCGACGATCTGAACCCAGTGCTGAAAAAGCCCCCCTGCTGACCCACCGAGGGAAATCTTCCCTCGACTGGGCAACAGGGGGGCTTTCTCAGCAGCTGCCTACTTCTGCGGGACGAGCACCGTCACGAAATCCAGCGCCTGAGCCAGGCCGGGGTTGTCCTTGACGAGCCGGTCGACGTTGCGCCGCAGTTCCTTGGCGGTCGGGTCGGTGGCGGCAGCCTTGGCGACCGGGGCCGGCAGTGCACCGACGAGCTGGTCGACCTGAGCCGCGCGGGCCTTCGCCTTCGCCTGCTTGCGCGCCGAGACCTTGACCTTGGCGGGCGCCGACGCGTACGACGCGCCGATGCCGGCACCGACGGCCGCACCGATGACTCCACCGATCACCGCGCCGATGATGGGCGAGGCGACGGTGGCCAGGGGAACCGCAATGACGCTGAGCAGCGGGACGGCGACAACGCAGAGGATGCTGCCGACCACGGTCGGGGAGGTCGCTGCGGCGCAGGCCGCCGTTCCGACAGCTGCGATACCGACGCCGATGGCGCCGACGAGCGGGGCGACCAGGAATCCGACGCCGAACCCGATCACCGCGCCGACGCCGGCGCCGGTCAGGGTGGACAGTCCGACGACGTCGGGGCTGGCGACGGTGTGCCGGAAGCCGTTGGCGGCCTTCTTGAGGGACTTGCTGTGCTTGTTCAGCGGCACGGAGACGTCGGTCAGCGGCGTGGCGGCGACGTTCAGCGCGACGGCGGTATCGGTCATCACGGCCGCGGCGGCCGGCGAGGTGTCGGGGTTCAGGCCCGCGGTGAAGCGCGTGGCCTTCGTCGCCGGCGCCGACGTGGCGGCCGGCGCGGCATTGGCGGCGACGACGGGTGCCGCGGCGGCCGAGAATGCGGGCGTGGCCGCGGTGGCGACGCCGGCGGCCAGGGCCAGGCCGACCAGGCCGACGCCTGCCGTGCGGAAGCCGCTCGGACTCTTACCTAGTGACTGCGAGCCGCTTGCGGCCCCTTCGATAGAACCTCGAGCCATGATCCAAGCCTTTCGTTGAGCGCGATTCGCGGTGCGCGGTGTTGTAAGACTCCGCGATCGTAAGTCGGATTACTCAACGGCGCTTCCTGAGAGAAGCCCAACGTGACGAGGCTCATAAACGGCCCTTGATCAGCAGAGATTCACTCACGCTGAACGAATCCCTCCTCTAAAAGACGCCGGGTTGCGGCCCGGTTGCCGCCGGGGTGCCCCTCGGTTGCCGCCAGGAGGCGCGGGGTTCGGGCAGCTAGGAGGCGCGCGACTCGGGCAGTGCGCAGGCGGCTCCGTCGGACATCCCGGTGGGCCGCACGCCCAGGGCTTGGTTCAGCCGTGCGCGCTGGTTCTCCCAGGCAATCTCGGCGGCCAGTTCGGCGACCTGCGCCTTGGTGAAGTGCTGTAGCAGTTCTTCGCGGATCTGAGTCAGGTCGTCGCCGATGGCCGGCGTCGCCGTCATCGCCTCGGCGAACGAGAGGACCAGCTTCTCGACGTCGGTGTAAGCATCGGAGTCGGCGTAGACCGGTAGGTCGCGCAGCGCCTGCTCACTGATGCCGGCGGTCCGGGCCAACGCCGATCCGATGTCGAGGCAGAATTCGCAGCTGACCATCCCCGCGGTTTTGAGCAGTGCGAGTTCCTTGTACCGGGGGTCGAGGCGGTTGGAG
The DNA here is from genome assembly GCA_964630585.1 of uncultured Gordonia sp. Classification (GTDB taxonomy): domain Bacteria; phylum Actinomycetota; class Actinomycetes; order Mycobacteriales; family Mycobacteriaceae; genus Gordonia. The sequence goes on along the minus strand of CAZVVS010000102.1, from coordinate 5,068 downwards.
AACATCAACGCCGTCTCCTGCCACCCGGTGGCGATGAGCAGCAGCGGCCGTCGGATCAACCAGGCGTACAGGTCCACACGATTGCGCTTGGCCTGTGAGAAGACTCTGAGATATCCCCAGAGACGGTGCAGTGCGCGCATGATTCCTCCTGACTGCGCTGGCCGACGCCGAGAGCAGAGCGAGCCGGCCGAGTTTTCGGGTGGGCCTACCAGTCCTTGGTCGCGGCGACGCCGGCCGTAACGTTGACCAGCCCAATTGTGACCGGCATCACCCGCACCGCGCGAGGGTCGCGCGCGGACAAACCCGGCCCGCACCGCGGCGCGCTGGGACAGAATCAGTGCCATGCACCCCAGACACGAGCGCATGGGCGCTTTCGACGCCGTCATGTACGACATCGAGGGAGATCCGCTGCTCCGCTCGGCGATCGTCTCGTTCATCGTTCTCGACAAGGCGCCCGACCGGCAGCGCCTCATCGCCCGCACCGAGCGTCTGACCAGGCAGTTTCCGCGGCTTCGACAGCGGGCGGTGGGCAACCCGCTCTCCCCCGCCCCGCCGCGATGGGAGACCGACCCGAACTTCGACCCCGCCTACCACGTGCGCTGGCGGCGCCTCGACGAGTCGGAGGCGGACCTGGGCGGCGCCCTGGTGTACGCGGCTCGGATGGGCGATGGCGATTTCGACCACTCCCGACCGCTCTGGGAGATGTCGGTGCTCACCGGTTTGGACTCCGGCCGGGCCGCGGTGATCTTCAAGGTCCACCATTCGGTGGCCGACGGCATGGGCAGTGTGGCGATGAGCGCGTCGTTCTTCGACCTCGGCCCCGAGGAGCCTGACCTCGGCCCCCTTCCTCCGGCGCCGGAGGCAGACCCGGCCGGCATCGTCGACCGGATCCGGCAGGCCACACAGTTCGAGCTCGGGGCGCTGAACGAGGTGGCCGTCGGCAGCGCGAAGGCGTACGTGCGCTCGATCCGCGCCCTTCTCACCGACCCGGTGGGCTCCCTCGCGACTACCTGGCGCACCGCCTCCTCGGCTGCGGCGATGCTGGCCCCGCAGAGCGAACCACTGTCGACGTGGATGGTCGGCCGTTCGCTCACCAGCGCTTTCACCCTGCTCGATGTGCCCTTGGACAAGTTGAAGACATCCGCCCGCGCGGCGGGGGTGACCTTGAACATCGTCTTCATTGCCGCGGTGGCCGACGCGATCGGCGCCTACCACCGCGAGCACGACCATCGCATCGACGGCTTCCGCATCAACATGCCGGTCAGTCAGCGCGAGCCCGGCGACGAGGCGACCGGCAACCACTGGGTACCGGCCCGTTTCGTCGTCCCGTGCGGCGAGGAGGATCCGACGGCGCGACTCAAGCAGTTGGTCGACGTGGTCGACACTGCCCGCAACGATCCCGCGCTGGCGCTGTCGGAGGCCACGTACAAGGCCATGGCGCTGATGCCGGCGCCGGTCACCGAACGACTCGCGGGCATGCTGATGAAGGGAGTCGACGTCGCCGCGACGAACGTTCCGGGCCCGCCGTTCCCCGTCTACCTGGCGGGTGCGCAGGTGACCACGCTGGTCCCGTTCGCCCCCAAGTCGGGAGCGGCGATCAACATCGCGCTACTCACCTACAACGGCGCCGCGTACTTCGGCATCAACATCGATCCGGCCGCCGTACCCGACCCCGACGAGTTCACCGCCTGCCTCGCGCAATCCCTCACCAAGTACGCCGAAAGTTAGGCGCACTGGGCCGGGTCAGGCCGACGAACGGTCCCGCCGCCACGCGATCACAAACGACGCCAACAGCACGACCGCCAGCACGCCCTCGGTGAGGTGCAGCGCAGCACCCCACGCCCACACGTCGACCTCGCGGATACCGTGCACGCCGAGCATGACCCCTAGCGGCACCGCGGCGGCGACTCCCAACACCAGCCATTGGCGGTCGAGGCAGGTGAGCAGGGCGACGAATCCGACGGCGATCAGCGCGAAGCCGGCCTCGGCCACCGCGTGCGGGGCGAACGGTTCGCCGATGTTCTGCGCGATCCACGACCCCGACGTCAGCGACGACACCCCCTGGAACATCAGGATCACCCCGAGCACCGCGGCGGCGATCCGCGGCCAGCGCCACAGGTCACCTCGCGCCGACGAGGAGCGTCGGGTGGCGCGCCGAGCCGTCGTCGGCCGTGCCGCGGCACCGCGACGACGAGCAGGATCGGGTACCGCCGACGTGGCGATCCGGTCGGCGATCCGTTCCGTCGCCTCCACCGGCGGCGCGACGGTGACCGCGTCGGTCAACCACGCCAGTGCGGGGTCGGTGCGGTCACCGGCGAGTGCGTCGGTGATGGCGACGTCGAGGGCGTTCGCAGCGGCCTGCTCGTCGTCGAAGGGTGTTGTCATCGGACCACCTCCTTCCGCAGTTTGCCGACCGCGCGGTAGACGAGCATCCTCGCGGCGGGCGCCGAAACCCCCAGGGCGGCACCGATTTCCGACGACGAGAGGCGTGCCCCGAAACGCATTGCCACCGCGTCGCGTTCCCGGGCGGTCAGCACCGACAGATGCGCGCGCACCTCGTCGTCGGCGAGGTGGCGCAGGGCGGCGGTCTCCGGGTCGTCCTCGGGCGCGGTCTGATCGTCGGCGATTGATTCCACCGGCACCTCCCGACCGCTCTTGCGCCACCAGTTGGCGACGCCGTGACGGGCGATCCCGGTCAGCCACGCGCCGACGGTTCCCATCGTCGGGTCGTAGCGGTCCCACGATCGCAGCGCCGCCACGAAGACTTCGCTGATCACATCCTCGGCGTCGGCGTCGCTGGGCACGCGCACGCGCACGTAGCGCCACAGGGGCGTCACGTGCTCGCGGTAAATGCCCTCGAATCCACCGTCCATCCATCACCCCTTCGTGCGGGACGGCAGAACTGTAACGCGAGGCGCGTGCTGAGATTCACCCCCTGGTGACCCGTCGAGGGAAATGTTCCCTTTGATGGTCAGCAGGGGAGTTTGCTCAGCAGCCCTAGAACCAGCGGCGGACCCGGACCCGGTATTCGGCGAACTCCTCGGCATACTCGGTCGCCAGGTAGCGCTCCTCTGGGCCGATCACCAGGATGCGGACCGCGGCCACGGCCAACGGGAGGGTGGCCAGAGGCCACCAACTCCCGGTGACAAGCGTGAGGCCGACATAGGCGACTGCCAGCCCCGTGTACATCGGGTTCCGCGAGCGGCCGAACGCACCGGACGTCAACAGCGCGGCGACTGGGTGGTGGGGGACGATCGTGGTCCGATGGACGACCACCCCGACGATGGCCCAGGCGACGAGCCCGAGGCCACCTACGATGGTGATCCATCCCAGAGCACTGCTTACCCAGCCACCTCCGATCCGCCAATGGGTCCACTGATCGAGCAGGCGACCGCCGACAAAGGCCGCGACGTAGTACAGCGGTGGCGGGATCGGTACGACGCGCGCGCCACCCGTGCGCGGTGAATCGGCTCGGGCGGGGGCGCCGCCCGGATTCGCCCCAGGTTGACCTGCGGAGACTGTCATCACCATCACCCTGATTTCATCTTGTCTACATTCATTGCACTATTGATGCACTGACTTCAGTGATAGTGTGATCCTGATGAGCGCCGACGTCAAGCCCACCTACCGGCAACAGCAGGCCGAGGCCACCCGCATTCGGATTGCCGAGGCGGCACGGCACCTCTTCGCCACCCGGGGCTACAGCGCGACCAGCATCGCCGCCGTGGCCACCGAAGCCGGCGTGGCAACACGCACCGTGTATGCGGCATTCGGGACCAAGCGCGAGATCCTCTCACTCATCTGCGAGCGATGGCTCGAGGCGGCTGGCGCCCGCCAATATGCGACGGCGGTCCTCGCCGAACCCGACGCCCGGGCTAGATTGCGCGCGGCGGCCGGGTGGCTCGCGAATCTGTACTCGGCGGGTTTCGACGTCGTCGAGATCCTCGACGCGGCGACCGACGAGGACGAGCAGACGCGCGAACTGCTGCGCGCCAAGCTCGCCGGCCGCAATCAGGTCATGGACGCAATGACCGGCTCGGTCGCCGATCGGATCGACGGCGACCCCGCGCAACTGTCCAGCATCTTCCGCGCCATGGCTGCACCCGGGGTGTATCGCGAACTCGTCGTCAACTCCGGGTGGAGTGTTGAGGAGTTCACCGAGTTCGTCGGCGATTCCCTCATCCGGGCGGCATTCACCTGACCAATGCTCGAGCAAACTCCTTCGCGCTCGCAAGATCGGAGCTGTCGGGCCGATTGCGCTTGGTACCGCCGAACCAGCCGAACGGCGGCGAGGTGTCGTATCCGCGACAGAAGAACCCGTCGACGACGGTCAGTCCTGCGCGCCCCAACTGGCGCTGCAGCGGTTTGGTGGTCAGCGGCGGAAATCCGCTGGTGCCGAAGACGAAGGCACGACTGTGCAACCCACCTTCGGGCAGCGACGCCGCAAAGTCGCGCAGCCGGCGATGCATCCGCTGGTTGAAGATGCCGCTGCCAAACCCGACTAGGTCGAAACCAGCCAGGTCGGCCGCGGTGACCTCCTCCGGTTCGACGACGGTCGCTCCGAGGACTTCTGCCATCACGTCGGCCACCCGTCGGGTGTTGCCGTGCGATACGGATACGCAGACCAGCAGTACGTTCATTCCACTCCTTCGCGTCGCGGCGGGGAAGCTGTAACGCGAGGCGCGTTTCCAACTCCGCGCGTTGGCGTCCAACACCGGTCCGTGTTGGAACTCTGGGCGCCGTGATGGAAGTACAGCACTCACCGGGGGGTCAGACGTCGTCCTCGCCGACGGGACCGCCCTCGTCCTCCCAGCCCTCGATCAATTCGACGGTGGCGCGGGTGAACTTGCGCCGTACGCCGACGCCGCCGGCCTCGTCCTCCGCGACGAACTGGGCACCGAAATAGACCAGCGCCTCGGTCAGCTTCTCGATCTATCGTTGCACGGCCACATACCGTCCTCGCGAGTTTCAACAGCGCGCAGTTTCCATCACGGCACGGCGGCCCCGAACACCGAACGGTGTTTGAGGCCCCCGCGACGGGTTGGATTTACGGCAAATAGGCCGGACG
>CAZVVS010000101.1:0-13910 GCA_964630585.1 uncultured Gordonia sp. | reverse complement strand
CGGCCCCGAGTTCCGGCCCGCCGAAGTGGCCCGCCTGGGCTATCTGATCGGGATCATCGGTTCGATCGGCCACCCGGGCCGGGCTTAGTCCGGGCTTCCCGTCGCCAACAACGCCTTGAACCCGTCCTCGTCGAGGATCGGGACGCCGAGCTGCTCGGCCTTATCGGCCTTGGAACCCGGTGATTCGCCGACGACGACGTAGTCCGTCTTCTTCGACACCGAGCCCGACGCCTTGCCGCCGCGCGACAGGATCGCTTCCTTGGCGCCGTCGCGGGAGAAGTCGACCAGTGAGCCGGTGACGACGATGGTCTTGCCCTCCAGCGTCCGCTCGATCGTCTCGTCGCGCTCGTCGACCATGGAAACCCCGGCGGCGCGCCACTTGTCGACGATGTCACGGTGCCAGTCGATCGAGAACCAATCGCGGATCGCTGTGGCGAGGATGGGACCGACCCCGTCGGTGGCCGCCAGCTGCTCCTCATCGGCGGCTTCGATCGCATCGAGGGATCCGAACTCGGTGGCCAGCGAGCGCGCTGCCGTCGGTCCGACGTGGCGGATCGACAGGGCAACGAGGACGCGCCACAGCGGTACCTGCTTGGCCTTGTCCAGGTTCTCCAGGAGCCGCTTGCCGTTGGCCGAGAGCATGCCGTTCTTGGTGACGAACAGATCGGCCTTCGCCAGGTCTTCCGGGCGCAGCGCGAACAGGTCGCCCTCGTTGCCGATGACACCGGCGGTCAACAGCGCCGAAGCCGCTTCATAACCGAGCGCCTCGATGTCGAAGGAACCGCGGCTGGCCAGGTGGAACAGTCGCTCGCGCAGCTGCGCCGGACAAGTCTGCGCGTTGGGGCAGCGGATGTCGACGTCGGAGTCCTTCTCCGGGCGCAGCGGCGCACCACACTCCGGGCAGTGCGTGGGCATGACGAAGGCGCGCTCGGTGCCGTCGCGCAGGTCGACGACGGGTCCGAGAACTTCGGGGATGACGTCGCCGGCCTTGCGGATGGTGACGGTGTCGCCGATGAGGACGCCCTTGCGCTTGACCTCGGACTCGTTGTGCAGCGTCGCGCGGGCGACAGTCGATCCGGCGACGAGGACCGGCTCCATGAAGGCGAACGGTGTCACGCGCCCGGTGCGGCCGACACCGACGCGGATGTCCAGGAGCTTGGTGGTCACTTCTTCGGGCGGGTACTTGTAGGCGATCGCCCAACGCGGGGCCCGCGACGTGGATCCGAGTCGGCGCTGGACCGCGGTGTCGTCGACCTTCACGACGATGCCGTCGATCTCGTGCTCGACGTCGTGGCGGTGCTCACCCCAGTAGGCGATCCGCTCGAGGACCTGCGTCGAATCGTCGACGCGCACGGTGTGACTCGACACCGGCAGGCCCCACTCGCCCAGCGCCAAGTAGGCGTCGTGCAGGCTGTCGGGCCGCCAGCCCTGTGTGTAGCCGACACCATGGCAGTACATGCCGAGGCGGCGCTGGGCGGTGATCGCCGGATTCTTCTGCCGCAGTGATCCGGCGGCGCTGTTGCGCGGGTTGGCGAACGGGGCTTTGCCCGCTTCGACGAGGCTGGCGTTGAGGGCCTCGAAGTCGGCCAGCCGGAAGAAGACCTCGCCACGCACCTCGAGGATCTCGGGGATCGTCGGGTATGCCGCCGACGGGGTCAGCTCGCCGGGGATGTCTTCAATGGTGCGCGCATTGAGCGTGACATCTTCGCCGGTGCGCCCGTCGCCGCGGGTGGCGGCGCGGACTAGCTTGCCGTTCTCGTAGACGAGATTGAGGGCGACGCCGTCGATCTTCAGCTCGCACAGGAACGGGACCTGCGCGCCGGCCGCGGCATCGGTGCGCTCGATCCAGGCGCGCATCTCGTCGTCGTCGAAGACGTTGTCCAACGACAGCATCCGCTCGAGGTGGTCGACAGCGCTGAACTCGGTGGCGAATCCGCCACCCACCAGTTTCGTCGGCGAATCGGGCACGGCCAGCTCGGGATGGGCTTCCTCCAGCGCTTGCAGCTTGCGGAAGAGCGTGTCGAACTCCGCGTCGGAGACGACCGGCGAATCCCGCACGTAGTAGCGGAACTGGTGGTCGCGGACCTGCTCGGCCAGGTCGGTCCATTCGCGCTGCACGTCGGCGTTGTCCACGCCATGCAGCGTAGTCCAGCAGTGCGACAGGACCGACGGGCGCAGAATGGAGGTCGTGCCCCACCCGATCATGTTCTCCGACGACGATCCCGTGCTGAACCGGGTCCGCGAGATCGCCCTGCAGTTCCCGACCGCCACCGAGCAGGTCGCGCACGGCCGCCCCACGTTCCGATGCCCCAAGATGTTCGGTATGTACGGCGGCGGTGAGAAGAACCCCGCCAAGGGAGTCCAGGGGCGGCGCTTCGACCAGGCGATCCTCTTCGTCGCCGATCCCGCCGAGCGCGAGGCCCTGCTGGCCGACGATCGCTTCTTCCTACCCGCCTACGTCGGTGCCTACGGCTGGGTGGGCCTGATCCTCGACGACGAGACCGACTGGACCGAGGTCGGGGAGCTCCTCGACGCCTCGTTCCGCCAGGTGGCCCCCAAGCGGACCGTCGCGGAGCTCGACGCGAAGGGCTCGGTCGGCGAGAAATCGGGCTCGCTCGGCGACGAATAGGGCTCGGTCAGCGAGAAATCGGGCTCAGTCGGCGCGGTTCAGCTGGTCGGCGATCATCGACGAGAGCGCGAGCGCGGGCGCGGCCCACTCCCCCGCGCCGACTAGCCCGCACGTCGGCGAGACGAGGACGCGCTCGCAGACCAGGCTTCGCGGCAAGCCGATGCGATCGGTCATCTCCAACAGGCGCCCCGCGAGTTCATCGGCCGAGAGCGTTGCCGCGGGCGCCGACGTCGGCACCACGCCGGCGACGAGAGTGCCGCCGCCATCGACGAACCCGCCCAGGGCGTCGTAGTCGGCAGTGCCGATGCCCGTCACGTCCAGCGATACCGCATACGAGGACAGGCGCCCGATCAGGTCCCAGCGCGGCGCAACACAGTTGTGCAGCACCATCGGCCGTCCGACGCGGGTGGCGATCTCCTCCAGTGCGGCGGCCACATCGGGCGCGGGGATCGCGCGGTTGACGTCCAAGCGCGTCAGCGGCGCGATCTCACCGTCGATCACCCGTCCCACCATCGGCTCGTCCAACTGCACGACCACTTCGGTGCCCAGCCGCCGAGCCAGGTCGTCGGCGCGCCGCGCAAGCCCCTCGGCCAGCGACGCTACGACGTCACGCCAGGCACCGCGGTCGTGGAGCACCTTGTGCCCGCCGGACAACTCGACCAGCGCAGCGAAAGAGAACGGCCCGATGGCCGCGACCTTGCACGGCATCGACAGCCCGCCGCGCTCGACGACCTCTTCGACAGCATCGAAATCCGCGCGTAGGAACCCGTCGGCCCGGCTCATCAGGCGCGTGCGCCCCGACGCCAGGCGGTAGCCCTGCCGCTCGATCTCCATGGGGATGTCGACGAGGATCCCGGCCGCGCGCCCAACCATGTCGGCGCCGATCCCGCGGTCGGGCAGTTCCGGTACGAACGGCAGCGCCACCTCGTTGAACGCGATCCGGGCCGCCTCCAGCGGGTCCACACCCGGCATGGAACCGACCCCCGTCGCGGTGCCCCCGCGCAGGAGTGGGCGGCCGCTCATACGGTGTCGGCGATGCGCCCGGACCCGAGCACCAGGTCGCCGCGCACCGGGTCCGGCGCGTACAGCACCGCGGCCTGTCCGCGCGCGACGCCGGTCAGCGGCTCACGCAGCTCGATCTCGATGCCCGGCGCGCCGTCGAGCACGACCGCCGTCGCCACCGCGGGCGCCAACCCGCCGTGTGCGCGCACCTGCACTACGCACTCGACCGGGCCCATGGGCGCGACACCGGACGTCCACACGGCGTGGCGGGCGGTGATGCGCGAGACGCCCAACGCCGACGACGGTCCGACGGTCACCGTCGCGGTGGCCGCGTCGATCGCGGTGACGTAGCGCGGAGCGCCGTCGGGCGCGGGAGCATCGATCCCCAGCCCCTTGCGCTGACCGATGGTGAATCCGTGCACGCCGTCGTGGTCGGCGAGCTTCTCGCCGGACTCGGCGTCGACGACCGCCCCCGGCCGGACGCCGATCTTGGCACCGAGGAAGGCCCGGGTGTCGCCGGTGGGGATGAAGCAGATGTCGTGGCTGTCGGGCTTGTCGGCGACGAGGAGCCCGCGTCGCGCCGCCTCCTCGCGGATCTGCGGCTTGGTGGTGTCCCCGACCGGGAACATGGCGCGGCGCAGCTGGTCGTCGGTCAGGACCGCAAGGACGTAGGACTGGTCCTTGTCCTCGTCGACCGCGCGCCGCAGCTCGCCGTCGACCAGCCGCGCGTAGTGGCCGGTAGCCAGTGCGTCAAACCCCAGGGCCGCCGCCTTCTCCGCGAGCGCGGAGAACTTGATCTTCTCGTTGCACGACAGGCACGGGTTGGGCGTCTCGCCGGCGGCGTAGGCCGCGACGAAGTCGTCGATGACGTCCTCGCGGAACCGCTGCGCGAAATCCCACACGTAGAACGGGATGCCCAGCACGTCGGCGGCGCGGCGCGCGTCGTCGGCGTCCTCGCGCGAGCAGCATCCGCGCGAGCCGCTGCGCAGCGCGTCCGGCGTCTCCGACAGCGCCAGGTGCACGCCCACCACGTCGTGCCCGGCCTCGACTGCCCTGGCGGCCGCAACCGCCGAGTCGACGCCGCCACTCATCGCGGCCAACACCCTCATGACCGGCCCCCCGACGCGACCAGTCCGGCCGCGCGGGCGCGCTCGACGACGCCACCGATTGCCGCACCGACGCGGTCGACGTCGTCAGCCGTACTCGTGTGCGCCAGACTGAACCGCAGCGAGCCCCGGGCGGTGTCCGTCGGCAGTCCCATGGCCAGTAGGACGTGGCTGGCCTGCGCGACGCCAGCGCTGCAGGCCGAGCCGGTGGAACACTCGATCCCCTGGGCGTCGAGAAGCATGAGCAGCGAATCGCCCTCGCACCCGGCAAACGACACGTGCACATTGCCGGGCAGGCGCAATGCGTCGCGCGGGCCGTTGACCCGCGTGCCCCCGACAGTCAGCAGGTGGTCGAACAGGCGCTCGCGCAGCACCCCGACCATCGCCGACTCGAGCTCAAGGTTGGCGGTGGCCACCGACAGTCCCGAGGCCATACCGACCGCGCCCGCGACGTTCTGCGTGCCCGAGCGGAGATCGCGCTCGTGCCCACCGCCGCGCAACAGGGCCGCGCATGGGGTGTCGCGCCCCAGGACGAGCGCGCCGATGCCCTGCGGACCGCCGAACTTGTGGCCGGCGATGGACAGCGCCGCCAGCCCGGTGTCGCCGAAGTCGACGGGGATGTGGCCCGCCGCAGCGATGGCGTCGGAGTGCACCGGGATGCCGTGTTCGCGCCCGAGGGCCGCGACCTGCGCCACCGGCTGCACCGTGCCGACCTCGTTGTTGGCCCACATCACCGAGATGACGGCGATCTCGTCGGCATGGGCGTCGATCTCGGCGCGCAGCGCGTCCAGGTCGATGAAGCCCTGCTCGTCGACGCCGATGATGACGAGCTCGAGGCCCTGTGCTGCGACCAGCGCTTCGGCCGGGTCCAGCACCGCGTGGTGCTCGACGGCCGAGATGACGACGCGACGACGGCGCGGATCGGTGGCGCGGCGGGCGGCGACGATCCCGGCGAGGGCGAGGTTGTCCGACTCCGTGCCGCCCGAGGTGAAAACGACCTCCGACGGCCGTGCGCCCAAATCCGCGGCGATCGACTCGCGCGCCTCCTCCAGGTGCCGTCGGGCCGCACGGCCAGCGGCGTGCAACGACGACGGATTCCCCGCCTGCGACAGCAGCGGCACCATCGACTCAACCGCCTCCGGGCGCATGCGCATGGAGGCGGCGTTGTCGAGGTAGACCGGCTCGGCGGGCGGCGTGGGCATAGTGGTCACCAGGATAGACGCGCCGCGATGGCCCTCCAATTCCAGCGCCGTCAGCTGCGCACCACCTGCCCGGTGCGGTAGACGCCGTGCGGGTCGAACTGATCACCGAGCGCGGCCAGCCACGCGGCGGTGTCGCCGTCGTAGCAGGCCCGGATGTGCTCCGGGGCGGCCGACGGTGCGAAGTTGGGCAGCATTCCGCCGGTGGACGAGGGTTCGAGGGCTTCCAGCGTCGCGTCGACGGCACGGGCGACGGCCACGGCCGTGTGCTCGTCGACCGCGATCCCCACGATGTTCAGGAGGAATGCCGCGTCGCGGTGGCACAGCGCCGAGGCCACCGCAGGCGGCCGGGCGAAGGCGCCGCCGAGTTGCCGGACCTCGACGACCGGCACCAACGGCCCGACCGGCGAGTTCACCAGCGCGAGGAGGGCCTCGACCGCCTCGTCGGGCAGCCCGCCCAGCAGGCCGGCACGCTCGATGACGGGCATCGGATCGGTGGGATCGGCGTGGATGGCCCCGATCCCTGCGTACGGCATCACGTCCACCGCATCGAGTAGCGGCGGCGCGGCGGCGCGGATCGGTGCGAACGCCGCGGCCGCTGTGTCCGGGTCGGCCACACTGGCGTAGCGCACCGCGACGGTGAGCCGCCCGGCGAGCATCGGCGGCACACCGGGCAGCGGAGGCAGGTTCAGCAGAGCGATCGATGTCGACGCCTCGTCGGGCAGGCCGGCGGCCCATTCGCGCCAGGCCCGGATTACCGCGGCGGCATCGGCACCGTCGAAGTAGGCCGCACCGCCGTAGATGTCGGTGATCGCGGGCAGGTCGATGACGGCCTCGGTGATGATGCCCAACGTGGCCTTTCCGCCGCGCAGGCCCCAGAACAGTTCCGGATTCTCCTGCGGCGTGGCCGTCCGCACCGTCCCGTCGCCGGTCACCACGGTCAGCGACCGCACATGGTCGGCCGAACTGCCGAATGTCGACACCAGGGGCCCGATGCCCCCGCCGGACAGGTAGCCGATTACGCCGACCGTCGGCGAGGAGCCGCACAGCGGCGCGAGGCCCAAGGGTGCCGCGGCGTCGATAACCCTCTGCCAGCGCACCCCGGCCCCGACCCGAGCGGTGCGCGCCGCCGCGTCGACGACGCAGGTGTCCAGCGCGGCGGTGCGCACGAGGATCGATCCGGCACCCACCGGCGTACCACCGTGACCAGTCGAGAAGACCCCGACGGTCAGGCCGTGAGCAGCGGCATATCCGACGGTGGCGGCGATGTCATCGGCGTCGACGGCGTCGACGACCGCAGCGGGACTGCGGTCGACCGCGACGTTGAAGCCGGCACTGGGATAGCCCCGGTCGCCGGGACCGTGCACTTCACCGCGTACAAGGCGGCGCAGCTCGTCGATGACACGCGTGTCGAGTTCATTGTTCATGGTCTCCCTTTTCGGTAGTCCGCTGCGCCGCGCGGGCGGCTGGCGGGAGCCCGGGCTCGGGCCGTGCATCCACTGTCGCCGTCAGGGCTTGAGGAACTCTTGGCGTCGACTTGGAACGCGCGTCGACGCGGGAAAGCGGGGTATCAGGGGGCCGCAGGCCGCGGGCCGCGCCAGCCACTGATTCGACGCCGAGCACGCGCGCCTGCGCCTCGATATCGGCCAGTTCCTCGTCGCGGTCCGGCATGTCGGGGTCCATCCGTGCGGCCAAGAGCCGACAGCGCAGGATGGACGGTCGGCCGTCGCCGCGACGGGCGATCTCGAGGGCCTGGGCGACCAGCTCACCGGCCCGCTCGCGGTCACCGAGAAGCAGGTTCAGTTCTGCCAGGTGCAGTGCCACCGGCCCCAGACAGCCGACGTGCCCGGTGATCGCGATGCGGTCGGCAAACGGGTCTAGCCGTCCGCGCAGTACCGGGGCGTACTCGACCAAGCCAAGATCGGCCACCACACCCGCCAGGAGTACCGCGTTGCCCAGCGAGGTCCACACCATGGGACGCTCGTCGTCCAACCAGGCGGTGAGCATCGACTCCGCCAATTGCCGATCGCCGTGGCTACCGGCGATGGCCGCGACACCGGCCGCCAGCATGATCATCACGCCGTCGTCGGTGAACTGCTCGACGATGAGCCCGGCCCACTCGGTGGGTGTGAGTCCACCGGTGTCGATGAACTCGCCCAGCACACCCTGCTCGGTGGCCAGCGCCACCATCGCCAGCGCACCACTGCCGGCCACGTAGAGCTGCGTGTCTTCGTGCACGGCCACCGCGGTGCGGAAATGCTCCTTCGCCACGTCGAATCCGCCGTGCCACACGGCCAGCGACGCCTCCATCCACCGCAGTTGGGCACGCAGGATCGGCAGCTGCAACCGCTCGCTACCCGCGATGGCCCGCCGGGTCAACTCCTCGGTGGCGCCGACGTCGCCGCGCATCATGGTGGCCATCGCCAGAACCGTATCGACGATGACCCCGTCCACATCGCGGTCGGGATGGTGCAGCGCCCGCATCTGTTCCGCCCACGCGAGCGAGTCCTCCGCGAACGGCGCGACCCCCGAGTAGGTAATCAGCCGCGCGAGGGTGACATCGGCGGTGATCGCGTCATCGTGCAGTGCGGCCGCAATCGCATCGGCCCGGTCCAGCAGCCGCGCGGGTACGGCGGCATCGCGGGCGTAGCTCTCCCCGATGGCCGACGCCGCCAAGACGCGCACCAGGCTGGGCCCGTCGTCGGCGACGACCACCGCAGTGTCGGCGAGCACGGCCCGCAGGCTCTCGTTCTGGACATGCGGGCCGATCCACGGCCACGCACCGGCCGCGCGGATGAGGGCACCGGCCAACCGCCCGGCGGTGACCGTCGCACCGGACCTGATCGCCCGGGTCAACCGGTCCTCCACCATCTGCAGGACCTCCTGCAAGTGCCCGGCGCGGGCGTGGGCGGCCAGCAGGTCGATCAACAGATCGTCGGTATCGGCCAAGGCAGTGCTCTCGGCGGTGCGCAGCGCTGCGTCGAGCCAGCGGGCCGCGCTCTCGGAATCCCAGTGGGCGATCGCATCGTCGGCGGCAGCGCGACAGGCCACGACGACCTCCGAAGCCTGCGCAACCGGCAATGCGTCGAGCAGGTGAGCGGCACGTCTGGCCTTGCCGTCGGGTCCGTCGCGCGACGCCAACGCCGCGGCTACCCGCAGGTGGATCCGGCAGCGGCGCAGCGTGCCGATGGCGGCAAGTGCCTGTTCACGCAACAGCGCGTGCGCGAAGCGCATGCGCCCACTCTCCGGATCGGCGACGAGGATCCGCTCGTCGAGCGCCTCGTCGAGGCAGTCGACCGTCTCGTCGAAGTCTCGGCCCGACACTGCGCACAGCAGCCCTACGTCGATCTCGTCACCCAGCACCGCGGCCTGTCCGAGTACCTCCAGCACAGTGGGGTCGAGGGAGCCCAGGCGCCGGTCGAGCACCGATGCCACCGCTTCGGGGACCATGGCCGCATGGCGCTGTTCGGCAGGCAGTCGCGCGAATTCGGAGATGAACAGCGGATTGCCATCGGTGCGGACGACCAGTGCCTCAAGGGACTCTGGATCGACGTCGTCGGCGGCGACCTCCCGGACCAGGCGGAGCACGTCGGCGCGTTCCAGTCGCGGCACGGCCATCGCGCCGTCGGCGCGCGACACCGCGTCGCGGAACCGCTCGGCCTCGGGGTCACCCTCCCCGTCGCGGATCGTCGCGATGACGCATATCGACGCCTCGTGTTCGACGGCGACGAGATAGGACAGCAGGCCCAGCGTCATCGGGTCGGCCCACTGCGCATCGTCGACGATGATCGTGAGCGGCCGCTGCTCGGCCCGGTCGGCAAGGAGGTGCTGCACGCGCTCGTAGACGACGAACCTGGCCGTGTCCGGACTGGTGCCCTCGGGGACGGCAAGCACATCGTCGGGGTCGGCGTCGAGGCCGCGGCACAGCTGGCGCAGCGGCCACCAGGCGGGGGTGCCCTCCGCGTCGGGGCAGCGCACCCAGACCACCGTCTGTCCGTCTTGCGCGGCCAGCGCCGCGGCGGCCTGCGCCAACCGGGTCTTGCCGATCCCGGCGGGCCCGGTCAGCACCGTCCACCGCGCGCCCGGGCCGGTCACCAGCGCACGCAGCTGCGACAGCTGCTCGTCGCGCCCCACCAACGGCACGCTCCCCACCGACGCTGGTACCGGATCGTCGGGCACTCCGGAGAACCCTTCATCAACCGACGCTGAGACGTCGACCGGTGAGGAGACGGCCACCGCGCCCGACCAGTGCGGGGTCCGCGGCCACGCCGCGATGACCGGGTCGTGGCGCAGGACCGCGCTGTGTAGCACGACCAGTTCGGTTCCCGGGTCCAGGCCCAGTTCCTCGTCGATCCGTCGCTGGTGGGCGGTGTAGACGTCCAACGCCTCAGCCGCCCGGCCAGCCTGGTACAGGGCCACCATGTGCAACCAGACGGCTCGTTCGCCGAACGGGTCGGCTGCGCGTGCCGCAGCGATCTGGGCCAGCGCGGCACCGGTGTCGCCGCGGGCGAGAAGCGCGCTGATGCGGATGTCGCCGACTGCGCTCGCCGTCTCGGCCAGCGCCACCGCATGTGCGCCCAACCAGCCGGTCTGCTCGACCGCGCCACCGAGCAGGTCACCGCGCCACAGCTCGGTCGCCTCTTCGGCCGCCTCGAGTGCCTCGTCCCAGCGGCCGTCCTCGCGCGCTGCTTGCGCCCGGCGGGCTGAGCCCCCGAATTCGGTGAGGTCGAGCCGGTCCTCCCCGACGTTGAGCCGGTAGCCGGCGGCAACCCGTTCGATCGGCGACGGGTCGCCAACACCGCCGCGCAGCAATCGGCGCAGATTGGAGATGTAGGCCTGCAGGCTCGTCGTCGCCGCCTCCGGCGGAGCATCGGCCCAGACGGTGTCGACGAGCCGGTCGGTCGAGACGACCGACCCCTGTGCGACGAGCAGCGCGCCGAGAACGGCGCGCTGCTTGGGAGAACCGAGGTCGACGACCGCCCCGTCGCGACGGAGCTCGATCGGCCCCAATACGAGGTAATCCCGTGTCACCGGGGCAGGTTACTTCTCGAAGACGTCGAAAACCACGGTGTCGAAACTGCCGGAAATTCGGTCGACCACGGTGATCGCATACCGACCTGGCTCGGTGTAGCGGTGCGAGAAGCGCGCGGAGCCCTGACAGGATTTCGACTTGTACATCGGCCACCGCTGGCCCGGGAACGTCACCTCGATGCCGCACTTGGTGCCGGAGACCGGGGTGCCGCCCTTCGTGCGCGCCGACCATCTCACCGTCGGGATGAATACGGCGGCGGAGCCGCCCGAGTTGGCCAGGGCGGCGTCGATCCGACCGACGCCGTTGTGGTTGTAGAGCGTGCCGGGCGGAGGTGCGGGCTTGCCCAGATTGCCCAAGGGCGGTGCGAAATCGGCCTGAGCGGGAGCGCCTGAGGCGACTGCGGTGATAGCCGCGGCGACCAGGACCGCGCCTAGTGTGCGCTTCATCGGATACGTCTCCCCTCGCTCGGGCGTCGGCTCGACACTGCCAACACGGATCGACCCTAACAGTGTGCCGCGCACCGTGAGGCACCGTCATCGGTGCGGTGCTGGCCGACTGCCCGCTTTGGCGTGCCGCTGAGCACGACGGCCTGCGCAGTCCGCGCATCGGCGCGGCGATCTCCAGTCGGCGCGACGACGGGGTGCACCGTGACCGCGACCGTCATCGACCGCACCGCCAGGACGCGGCGCAGCGTGTCTAGGCCCGAGTCGTCGCCGATGTAAGCGGCGGCGGGACAGTGGTGCATTCCGTCTTCGACGTACGCCACCGTCATCGGCGTGATCGACACATCCGCAACGCGCGCAGCGGTGAACAGCGCCGGTGCGAATCGCCCCGACGCACCACCGCACCACGTCGTGCCCTCGGGGAAGACGGCGACCGCGCTGCCGTCCCTCAGCGCCGCCGCGACCCGCTCGACCGTGCCGGGGAGCTCGCGCAGTGACTCCCGTACGATCCCGATCACCCCGAGCCGGTCCGCGACGGCACCGAACGCGGGTGCCGCGAGGACCTCCGACTTCGCCACGAAGCGGGCCGGCGCGATCGCCGCGATGGCGAGCACGTCGAGGAAGGAGACGTGGTTGGCGACGATGAGGCCGTTGATCACGACCGAGCCGCCGTCGTCGACGAGGCGGCGATCGTCGACGACCAGAGTCACACCGAGAGCGGCCAAGACCCATCGCGCAGACTGGCGGGCCATTCGGTGCCGCTGCCTCGGGGCGAGCCGCCACGCGACCGGTCCGGCGCACGCCAGCACCATCGCCAACAGCAGTAGTCGGGCTCCACGGGCAGTGACCCGCGCCCAGCCGGCCCCGGTTCGCCCCGGACCGATGCACTGTGGACCGCAGGACGCCACCGGGTACCAGGCGTGCCGGACCGTCACGTCCTGGGTCCGCACCGCCATCTCAAGCGTCCGGTGCGCTCAGCCGCCGCACCGTGTCGGTCAGGCGCTCCCGGTATCGGCTGTCGGCCTCCTCCGCGTCGAGCAGGGTGAGGAAGTCGCCGCAGTCGAAGACCGGGTCGATCGCCGGCTCGCCGTGCACCCGGGCCCCCAATCGCAGATACCCGCGCATCAGCGGCGGCACGACCAGCCTGTCGGGTGGATCGATGTCGTCGAGCCGCACACCGTCGACGATCGACCCGCCGTGGGGGAACACTTGCGCCTCGCCTCGGTGGCGGTTGCGCAGTTCGTCGCGGATCCCGCGCAGCGCGGCGCCACGAGGTGCGCCGGGCGTCGACAGAGGTACGGAGACGCAGCCCATCAGGTAGCGGTTGGAGGATTCTTCGACGTAGCGCAACACCCCCGCCCACATGAGCGCGGTGACCGTCCCGTTGCGCTGCCCCACCGCGACGGCGGCGCGGCCCATCTCGACTGTCCGTGACGCGATCGGACCCAGCTCCACCAAGTCGAATTCGCCGGCGCTGTACCACCCGCCGGCCTCGATGGCCCGCAACGGCGGGAGCAGCCGGGCGCAGCCGACCAACTCGCCGGACTCTTCGGCGCGGACCAGCAGATGGTCGCAATAGGCGTCTAACCGGTCGGCGTCACGCCGGGTCGCGGCGTCGCCGATCTGCTCGGAGAAGCCGGGTGCGGTGGTGAAGACCTCGTAGCGCAACCGCTGGGCATCCACGATGTCGTCGGGGTCGGTCGAGAGGTAAACGGAAAAGCCGCCGCCTGCAAAGAGGCGACGGCTCGTCGGTGCGTACCCGTCGATCTGGACGGGCTTTTTCATCACTGTCATAGTGCCCATGCAAGCGGACAAAAACGGACCCCCGGTCAACCGTGGTGGTCGGCCGGGGGTCGCGTTGGTGAACAGTGCGCGATTCTTACTTGCGCTTGTTGATCTCCTCGGTCAGCTGCGGTGCGACGTTGAAGAGGTCGCCGACGACGCCGAAGTCGCTGATCTCGAAGATCGGCGCTTCCTCGTCCTTGTTGACGGCGACGATCGTCTTGGACGTCTGCATGCCCGCACGGTGCTGGATGGCACCGGAGATGCCCAGGGCGACGTAGAGCTGCGGCGAGACCGTCTTACCGGTCTGACCGACCTGGAACTGGCCCGGGTAGTAGCCCGAGTCGACCGCGGCGCGCGACGCACCGACGGCCGCACCGAGCGAGTCGGCCAGCGCCTCGACGACGGAGAACTTCTCGGCGCTGCCCACACCGCGACCACCGGAGACGACGATCGACGCCTCGGTGAGCTCCGGGCGGTCGCCGCCGACGTTCGGCTCGACGTTGGTGATCCGGACAGCGGTCTCCTCTTGCGCGGGGACCTCGACGTCGACGCGCTCGCCGGCGCCTGCCGCGGGGGCGGCCTCGATGGCACCCGGGCGGACCGCCAGGATCGGCAGGCCGTTGGCCTGTGCGTCGACGGTGAACGAGCCACCGTAGATCGAGTGGACGGCGGGGCCGCCGTCCTTGACCTCGACGACGTCGGTGTGGTCGCCGG
>CAZVVS010000100.1:0-14058 GCA_964630585.1 uncultured Gordonia sp. | reverse complement strand
CTGACGCAGACCAGCGTCACCAACTTGGGTGATTGGACCGCGACGCGCCGGGTCCAGCCGCGTTCGCGCGGCTCGCGCTGACGATGGAAAACCTCATCGCGGTCGGCGACCGCGCGCCGGATTTCACGCTGTCCGACCAGAACAACCAGCGGGTGAGCCTCGCGGACCTCACCGCAGACCGCCGCGTCCTGCTGGTGTTCTTCCCGCTGGCGTTCACCGGCAATTGCGAGGGCGAATTGGCCCTTATCCGCGACCGCCTGCCCGAATTCGACAACGAGGCCCTGACCACTGTCGCGGTCTCCGTCGGACCGCCCCCCACGCACAAGGTGTGGGCCAGTGCCCAGGGATTCCTGTTCCCGCTGCTCTCGGACTTCTGGCCGCATGGCGCGGTCGCCCAGCAGTACGGCGTCTTCAGTGAGCGGCACGGCTATGCCCTGCGCGGCACGGTGCTCGTCGACCGCGACCGCACGGTGCTGTTCTCCGACGTCGCCGAGGCCGGCGCTCCGCGCGATGAGGGCGTGTGGGAACGCGCCCTCGCCGCTGTCAGCCAGTAGCTACCTGTCGGGGTCCCGTCAGTCGGCCGGCCCGACGGGTTCGTCGCCGCGGAGCGTGACGCGGTGCATCACGCGGCGCTCCGGCAGGTAGTCGCGATTGGCGTAGTGCAGGGTGTTGCGGTTGTCCCACAGCACGATGTCGCCGAGGCTCCAGCGGTGCCGCACGATGTGTTCGGGCTTGGTCAGGTGGGCGTAGAAGATGTCGAGCAGTCCGCGGCTCTCCGCGTCGGAGACGCCCTCGATATACGAGGTGAAGCCGGGGTTGACGAAGAGGGCCTTCTTGCCGGTCTCCGGGTGGATGCGCACCACCGGGTGGCGGGCGGGGACGAGTGCGGTGACCTGCTTGCCCTCCCACACGTTGCCCACGCCGCCACGGCGCTGACGCAGGTAGTAGCCGAATTCCCGCTCGCCGTCGTGGTAGGCGTACAACTCGTCGGCGACGCCGCGGAGCTGAGGCGACAGCGACTCGTAGGCCAGCTCGCCGTCGGCCCAATTCGTGTCGCCGCCGGTGCTCGGCAACACGATGGGACGCAGCACCGAACCTGCCGGCGGACGCGGCATGAACGTGACGTCGGTGTGCCACTCGTCGGCGAAGCCATTGTCGGTGCTGTCGAGGGTGAACACCTCGTCGGGGACATCGCCGCTGTCCCACACCGGGTGGCCGATGGTGGTCTCGCCGAGCCGCTGCGCGAGCTGCACGTGCTGCGCGTCGCTGATGTGTTGGTCGCGCAGCACGATCACCTTGAACTCGACGAGCGCCTCCCGAAGGAGCGCGATCTGGCCGTCGTCGGCGGTGGTGACGTCGATGCCGTGCAATTCGGCACCGAATCGCGGACCCAACCGCACCACATCGAGTTCTCGCCCCGCAGTGATGCTGCTGGTCTGTGCAGTGCCGATGGTGGCGGTCATTTCCTCGTCCTTCCCGTGACCGCTCGCAGTGGACGGGGGTCCGGCGAGCCTCCTCCATGTCTACGGGCTCTTCGCCCTCATGCCCATGGTTCGACGCAGGGTGAGCGGAATGACCGGAAAGGGACGAGGGTGACTGCGACGGTGCGTAGGGGACTGTCAATCAAGTGCGAAGGGTGGCGGCCCGAGGACCTGAAGCCCCGCGGCGGCGACTGCGGCTGCAAATCGGTCCGGGTCGGGTGGTGGTGGCGTCGTAGTCGGATCGGCTGCGGGTGTGCCCGCGAGTCGGAAGAATTCTTCGCTGACGGCACTGGCCGGTGTGAAGAGGACCAGGATGCGGGCCCACTCGGATTCGACGGTGAATGCATGCGGGGTCCCGCGCGGAACCAGGGAGACGCCGCCGGAGGTGACGGTGCTCTGTATGCCTCCAATGCTCATACGGATCTGTCCGTCGAGGATCTTGAAGGTCTCGTCCGCCTCGGGGTGCACGTGTAGCGGGGTCGCCTTGCCCTGCGGCATTCGGACCTCAAACATGAGCAGCGAGCCTTCGGTCTGTTTGCCGGTGGCCTTGAAGGTCATCAGGCCGCCGTCGTAGTGGATATGCTCGCCGTCTTGGTCGGCGAGGAGCAAAGGTGTCCGAGCTTGCATCTGTGCCTCCCAGCCATATATGGGATTCAAGTACCATAAGACTACCGTATCGTCATGGTATGTCAATCCCATATATGAATACGGGGCGGACGGCACAGAAGACTCGCACGCGGCGAGCGCTGGTTGAAGCGGCGCGCGACCTTCTGGCCGAAGGCCCATCCCCGTCTCCGACCGTCGAGCAGGCAGCCGATGCCGCCGGGATCTCACGAACAACCGCGTATCGCTACTTCCCGAACCAGCGCGCGTTGCTCGTGGCCACGTTCCCCGAGCTCGACGTGGAATCGCTGCTTCCTGACCCCGCGCCCGAGGATCCCGAAGAACGGCTCGAAGCCCTCACCGAGGCGCTGACCGCGGTGGTCATCGAGCATGAACCGGAGCTGCGCATGCAGCTGAGACTCTCGCTCGAACCCGCGGACGGAGAGCTGCCAAACCTCCCGTACCGCACGGGCAGAGCGATCGCATGGATCGAGCACGCGCTGTCCCCACTCGCTACCCGGCTTTCGGACGCTGCGCTTCACCGGCTCGTCCTCGCAATTCGGACGGCGGTCGGGATAGAGGCCCTCGTCTGGCTCACCGACATCGCCGGGCTCTCTCGCGAGCAAGCGGTGGAGCAGATGCGCTGGTCGGCTCGCGCGCTACTACGCTCAGCTCTCGCTGATGATTCTTCGGGTGACGACGGCTAGATGGGGTGCGGGTCAGGCGGTGCCAACCAGAGAAGGCAGGGACCGGCATATGAACATCGGTGCGCGCAGTAGGGATCGAACCTACGGCCGCTGGTGTGTAAAACCAGTGCTCTACCGCTGAGCTATACGCGCGTGGCCGCCGACACGGCGGCGGACCCTGGCAAATCTAGCGCGAGGGCCGTCGGGGTTCAAACGCGCTCAGCCGGTCAGGCCGGGACGCGCCAGCTGGAAGAACTGCCAGATGAGCGCGGCGGCGTTGACGTGGTTGGACGGGCGCAGGGGCGTGGTGCCCGAGCCCGGCCACAGGTGGGTGCCGCCTTCGATGCGCACATGGCTGACCATCACGCCCGGTTGGCAGGCCAACCAATCGATGCGCGCGGTGGCGTTGGCGATCCGCGATTCGATCGGAGGGGCGCAGCCAGCGCGGCGCGCCCAGTCGCCGACTTCGTCGGGGATCGGCGGGAGTACGGAGCCGAACTTCTGCAGTCCCCAGTACGGCACGATCCGGTCTGCGGTCCCGTGGAATTCGATGCGGGAGACGGGACGCGCTTGGGCGCAGCCCTGGTTGGCCTGCGGATAGAACGCGCCGGAGACCATGGCAATTGCGGCGAACTGCCCGGGCAGTCGGCAGGCGAGGAGATTGGCCAGACCGCCGCCGTTGGAGCGCCCGACCGCGAAGACGCGGCCGTTGTCGACGCAGGCGTTGGCGCGGACCGTGCGGATGATCTCGCGGGTGAAGCCGATGTCATCGGCTTTGGGGTCGGAGTAGGGCGCGCCCTGCCAGGAGCGTGGTCCGGAGGAGCTGTGCATGGCCTCGGGATAGACCAGGATCGCCGGTAGACGCGACAACTGGGTGTAGCGCTCGAAGAACATCGCCGCCTCGCCGCGGCCGTGGTAGGCGATGATCAGCGGGCTCGGCCGTCCCTGGGTGTATCCGGCGGGCAGGCGCACGGTGAATTTCCGGGTGATCCCGCCGACGTTGACCGACTGGGGGACCGACGCACTTGCGACGTATTCCGGGGGGCCGGCGCACCCGGCGACCGGTGTCGCCACCACCCGGGGTGCGGCCAGCACGTATTGGGCGGCACTGCCGCCGAGCAGCACGATTGCAGCGATCACCCCGGCGGAAAGGGCAAGTCGACGAGAAAGCACGAGGAACAGAATAAGGTGAGACGCAGGGAAATCGCGCATCGCGGAGGTGGCGTGAGACACGTGCGCACTCGTGTGACAGGACGGGACCCGGTGGACTGATGGATGCCACGAACACTGATGCGGGCGATGCAATCGCCGCCCTGGTTGAAGAGTGGGCGGCGCTGCGCTCACTCGTCGACGGACTCTCCGACGAGCAGTTCGCCGCGGCGTCTGTGCTGCCCGGCTGGTCCAACGCTGACATCGTCGCCCACGTCATCGGCACCGAAAGCCTGCTTGCCGGGCGGCCCGTGCCCGAGCACGACGTCGCCGGACGCGATCACGTCCGCAACCCGATCGGCGAGCTGAACGAGAAGTGGCTCGAGGAGCTGCGCGGCCATGACCGGGCGGTCTTGCTGGCGGGCTTCGATGCGATCACCGCTGAACGCGCTGCCGCGCTAGCGGCGATGTCCGACGAGGAACTGGCTGCTCCGGCGATGACACCGGCGGGCCCGTCCACCTACGGGCGGTTCATGCGGATCCGCGTCTTCGACTGCTGGATCCACGAATTGGACCTGCGCGACGGTCTCGGGCTGGCCCCGCCGACGACGGCGCGCCCGGCCGCCGTCGCGGTCGACGAGGCGTCGGCATCGCTGCCGTACGTGCTGGCCAAGCGGGTCGGGGTGCCGCGCGGGACGACGGTGGTCATCGAGCTCGACGGACTGGTGCAGCGGGCGATCGGCGTGGAAGTCGCCGAGCGCGCGTCACTCGTGCCGGTCGGATCGACGCCCGCCGATGTCATCCTCGCTGTCGACACCTGCGCGTTCTTCCGGCTGATCGGCGGGCGGCGCGACGCCGATCCGTCAGCCATCACAGTGACCGGCGATGCCGCGCTGGGCGAACAGATCGCCACGCATTTGGCCTACACGATCTGAGGGTCGCGCAGAACATCTGCTCCGCCGGCGAAGGCGCGGGCCCGCTCGCCGTCGAGGATCTGCGCAGGGAGCGGATCCGAAAGCAGTGCACGCGTCAGCGCCGCGGTGGCCTCGACGGGTTCGCGGGCGCCGGCGATGACCACGTTGCCGGTGCGGCGGCCCTTGAGCATGGCGGCGTCGGCGACGATCGCCACGTGGGGGAAGACGTCGGCGATGGTCGCGACCTCGGCGCGCGCGAGAGTCAGACGACGATCGTCGGCGCAGTTGACCAGATAGAGCCCACCGTCGTCCAGAAGCGTTGCCACCGAGTCGGTGAACTCGCGGGTCGTCAGGTGCGAGGGGGCGCGCTCGTCGGCGAACGCGTCGCGGATGACGATGTCGCGAGTGTGCGGGGTGAGCTGTTCGACGACATCGCGCGCGTCGCCGACGCGGATGCGCAGCGCCGGGGCGCGGGGCAGGTCGAACCACTCCCGGGCGTAGGCGGCCAGGGCGGCGTCGATCTCGACGGCGACTTGGCGCGCCCCGGGGAATCGATGGTCGAGATAGCGGGGCAGGGCACAGGCGGCGGCCCCCAGGTGCAGGGCGCGGGGCGGGCGCGGCGCGGCGGAGAACCGCTCCTCGACGATCAGCGCCATCTGGCGCATGTACTCGAAGTCGAGTCGCTCGGGGTCATCGGGATCGATGTGGCTGCTTTCGGCACCGTTGATGCACACCAGCCAACCCGAACCCGATGCAGAGAGTTCGGCGGTCCCGGTGTCGATCGGGTAGGCCCCCGGGGCCGGTTCAGTGTTGCGCGGTGCCACGGCGCCAACTCTATTTGGGCTCACTCTATTGCGCCCGCTCCATCGCCGGTCGATACGATCGCGGCATGGATACCGTCGCCGGGATCGTCGTCGGGGCACTTGTCGACACCGCCGTCGGTGACCCCCGTCGCTGGCACCCGGTGGCCGGGTTCGGCCGCTGCGCGGCTGCGCTTGAAGAAGCGATCTACGCGCCGACACGGGCGCGGGGCGCGGTGTTCACCGCGGTGTGCGTAGCAGCGGTCGCCCTGGTCGGGGCCGTGCTGCCGCGCTTCGGCGGACTCGGTGTCGCGGTTGCGACGTGGATTGCGCTGGGCGGACGGTCGCTCGCCGCAGTCGGGGAGTCGATGGCTGATGCTCTCGATGCGGGGGACATCGAGGCGGCGCGGGCGCTGGTCCCGAGCCTGTGTGGGCGTGACCCGGCAGCACTTGATGAGGGCGGGATCTGTCGGGCGGCGGTCGAGTCGATCGCCGAGAACACCTCCGACGCGGCGGTTGCCCCGTTGCTCGCCGCTGCCGTCGCCGGGGCGCCGGGCGTCCTGGCCTACCGTGCGGTCAACACCCTCGACGCGATGGTCGGCTATCGCACCGAGCATTACCGAGAGTTCGGCTGGGCCAGCGCCCGGCTCGACGATGTCGCCAACTACCTGCCCGCCCGCCTGGGCGGTGTCCTGGCGGTGCTGCTCGGGCCGCGTCCCCGGCAGGCAGCACAGGCATGGAAAGCCGATGCGCACCGGCATCCGAGTCCCAACGCCGGCGTCGTCGAGGCGGCGTTCGCCGGTGCGCTGGATCTGTCGCTCGGCGGACCGACGACCTACCGCGGCTACACCGAGGACCGCCCGGTTCTCGGCGGTGGAAGACGGCCCGGCGTGGCCGATGTGCGTGCCGCGGTTCGTCTGTCGCGTCGAGTGCAGGTCGGGTCTCTCGTGGTCGCCTTCGCGCTCGCCGCTGGTCGGTCGGCGCTCAGCCGCTCCCGTAGCGGTCGGCAAGTTTGCGCTTGACCTCGTCGTCGGAGTCCTCGGTCGTGGGGGCTGCGCCAATCGTGGGCCGCTGTGCCGATCCGCTGCGGATTCCCGCTGCGCGCAGCCGCTCCTTCGTGTCAGGCGATGTCGGTGCGACATCCTCGGGACGTCGACGTCGCTGGCGGATCTCGGTGTAGAGGAAGTAGGCGACGCCCAGCGGCGCCATGATCCCGAACGCGAGCCACTGCAAGCCGTAGGACAGGTACGGGCCCGACTCCAACTGCGGTAGCGCGATGGGGGACAGCGATCCCGGCTGGTCCGCCGACAACTGCAGGTAGAAGGGCGCCAACGACGTGCCCAGAGCGCGCTCGGCGTCGGCGGGGTCGATGCTGTAGGCAGTCATGGTGTGGCCGATGGGGGCGACGCCGCGTCCAGGGCTGGTGCCCTCGCTGGCGCGGATACGGCCATGGATGGTCACGGGGCCCGCTGGCGGAGGCGCCACCGCGGGGAGATCAGCGGCCTTGGGCGGCCGGACGAATCCCCGGTGCACGAGAAACGCGCCGTGGTCGCTCGCAAACGGCGTGAGCACCTCCACCGCGGGCTGGCCCTCGATGCTGCGCAGGCGCAGCAGGATCTGTTGATCGGGCCGGTAGCGGCCGGTGAGCACGACTTCCCGCCACTCGGTCTTCGGGTCGAACACCGACGGATCGGCCACGACCTCGCCCAGCGGCGCCGGAGCCGTCGCGACCGCGTGGCGGATGAGATCGTTGCGCTCGGTCGTCGACGAGTTCTTCCCGAGCTGCCATGGTGCGAGCACGGAGAAACAGAGTGCCGCGAAGCCGACGACGACCAAGCCCAAAGCGATCCAGCCGGGTCGCAGCAGCACGCGCAGCGCCGACATCCTCAACTCACGACGGTTTCGCCCAGGCGCACGCGGACCCAGTCGAGGATGCCCGGGACCGCGGATTCGATGAGGACGCGAGTGTGGGCGAAGTCGGCCTGGGTGCCGTAGTACGGGTCGGGCACGTCGGTGTGGGGGCCGGCGGCCGGGTCGAAGGTGCGCAGCAGGCGCACGCGGTCGCGCAGCTGGCGCTTGCGCTCCAGCATCCGCACGTGCTCGGAGTCCATCGCCAGGACAAGATCGGCGTCATAGTGCTGCGGGCCGAGATGGGCCGCGACGTGATGGTCGGAGTACCCGTGCGCGAGCAACTCGGTGCGGGCGCGGTTGTCCGCCGGGTGGCCCACGTGCCATCCGCTGGTTCCGGCGCTCACGACGTCGACCCGGTCGTCGAGGCCGGCCTGCGCGAGCGCGTGCCGCAGGATGTTCTGTCCCATGGGTGACCGGCAGATGTTGCCGGTGCACACCACACAGATGAGAAGGTTCTCAGTCATCGCACCTCCAGACTACGGGTGGCCGGGTGCGTCCGCTCGGGTCGGTACGCTCGCGGGTATGGATCCGGACCGTCATGGGGATGCCGACGCGTTGCCCGGGATGGTCGATTTCGCCGTCAACGTTGCGCCAGGACCGCCCGATTTTGTTGCCGACGCTGTGGTTGGAGCGGTTGGCGGCCTTGCCGCCTACCCGCGCGCCGACGACGAGGAGGCCACCCGCACGGCCCTCGGGCAGTTGCACGGCCGACCTCCCGAAGAAGTACTCCTGCTCAACGGTGCGGCCGAGGGCTTCGAGCTCGTGGCAGGACTGGGCCGGCGGCGCGCCGCCGCCGTCGTCCCCTCGTTCACCGAGCCGGTGTCGCTGCTGCGTCGCGCGGGCGCCACGGTCACCGAGGTGGTCGGGTCCGCGCCGTGGCGCCTTGCCGATATCCACGACGACATTCCCCGCGACGCCGACCTCGTAGTGGTGGGCAACCCGACGAACCCGACGTCGGTGCTGCACCCGGCCACCGACGTGCTGCACCTGCGCGCCGACGGGCGCCTGCTCGTCGTCGACGAGGCGTTCGCCGACCTGGCCCCTTCGGAGTCGGTGGCCGATCAACGCCGCGACGACGTCGTCGTGTTGCGCAGTGTCACCAAAACGTTCGGCCTCGCGGGATTGCGGGCGGGATACCTGCTGGCTGCGCCGCAGGTGATCGCCGAACTCACCCGCGGTCGGCGCAGCTGGCCGGTGGGTTCACCGGTGCTGGCGGCCCTGCGCGCGTGCGCCGGTCCACTGGGGCGCGCGTACGTGGAGGCGGTAGCGGCGCGGATGGTCGCCGACCGCGCGTACCTGTGCCAGCGGTTGACGGCGGCAGGCCTGCATCTGCCGGTCGAGCCGGCCGCCCCCTTCGTGCTGGTCCAGCACGCCCGCGCATCGCAGATCCGGGTCGCCCTGGCACGGCGCGGGTTCGCAGTGCGCAGCGCCGAGAACTTCACCGGCCTCGGCCCGGAGTACCTGCGTTTCGCGGTTCGCGCGCCCGGCGTCGTCGATGATCTATCCCGGGCACTGGAATCAGTGCTGGAGGAGGTGGGCAGTGACTGAGGCAGCGACGCTTGACCGGATCATCAGCCGGCTCGAGGAGGCCTATCCGCCCAGGTTGGCGCAGGGCTGGGACTCGGTTGGGCTGGTCTGCGGAGATCCGGGGGACCGGGTCGCACGCGCTCTGGTGTGCGTGGACGTGACCGCGGACGTGGTCGAGGACGCCGCCGCCGGCAGCTACGGGCTCGTCGTCGCGCACCACCCATTGCTGCTGCGCGGCGTGGATACCGTGGCGGCGTCGACACCGAAGGGCGCGCTCATCCACCGGCTGATCCGCGCGGGATGTGCGCTCTACACCGCCCACACGAACGCCGACAGTGCGCGCCCGGGGGTGTCCGACGCTCTCGCCGACGCACTGGGTGTGCGGGACACCGCCCCGCTGGAACCCATTCCCACCGAATTGGACAAATGGGTGGTCATGGTGCCGCTCGAATCAGCGGCCCAGGTGCGGGACGGGTTGTTCGCCGCGGGTGCCGGTGAGATCGGCGACTACCGGCAGTGCGCCTGGTCGGTGCAGGGCGTCGGCCAGTTCGAGCCGCTGCCCGGGGCCCGGCCGGCGATCGGTTCGATCGGCGGTCTGACCGAGGTCGCCGAAGCTCGCATTGAGGTCGTCGCGGCTCGTCGATTGCGCGCCGGGGTGCTGGCGGCGCTGCGGGCCGCGCACCCGTACGAAGAACCGGCCTTCGACATCCTGGAGTTGGCTGACACGCCCGGTACCGGCGGTGCCGGCAGCGTCGGGCTGGGGAGAGTGGGTGAACTGGCCGACGAGGTGTCGCTGCGCGAGTTCGCCGACTTGGCTGCCGCGCGGCTACCGCGTTCTGCCTGGGGCATCCGCGCCGCCGGCGATCCCGACCGTCGGATTCGACGGGTCGCAGTGTGCGGCGGCGCGGGTGATTCGTTGATCGGTGCCGCTGCGGCTTCGGGGGCCGACGTGTACCTCACCGGCGATCTGCGCCACCACGTCGTCGACGAGGCGCTGCGGGCCGGCGGGCCGGCCCTCGTCGATGCCGGTCACTGGGCCACCGAGTTCCCCTGGTGCGCGCAGGCGGCGGGAATTCTCGAGTCGCTCGGGGTCCCGGCCGATGTCTATACCGGGCCGACCGATCCGTTCGGATTGCACGCTAGCGCCGAGCGCTAGACTCG
Source organism: uncultured Gordonia sp. (assembly GCA_964630585.1). Classification (GTDB taxonomy): domain Bacteria; phylum Actinomycetota; class Actinomycetes; order Mycobacteriales; family Mycobacteriaceae; genus Gordonia. Next base: position 3,826 of record CAZVVS010000100.1, on the reverse strand, counting down.
CGCACGTGAAGGTCGAGGCGGCGCGGCAGCGGATCATGCTCGAAGTGGCAGAGGTCGACGGGGATTTGGCCAGGGTGCGCCACCAGCGCGCGAATCTGCCCGAGGACCGCGAGCTCGCCGAGATCGCCGAGCGGATTTCCGTGGCGCGCGACGACGCTACCCGCGCGGATATCGCAGCCGAGGACCTCGACCGGGAGGCCGGGCGCCTTGATTCGGAGATCAACGGCATGCGCACGCGCGAGGAGCATGACTCGGACCTGCTGAACCGATCGGGGATGGCGGCCAAGGCGCTCTCGGAATTGCAGCACGAACTCGTGGGTCTGCAGCGGCGTCGCTCAATCGCCGAGGACGAGATGATCGATCTCATGGAGCAGCAGGAGGCCGTGGCGGCAGAGCGCGACCGCGCGCAGGCCACGGTCACCTCGCTCGAGGAGGAGTCACAGGGCGTGCGGGCCCGTCGTGATGCCGCGGCTGCCGACCTCGACGAGAAGACCGCAGACCTGCAGCAGCGGCGCGGCGCGATCGTCGCCGACGCGCCAGCCGAGCTGTTGGCGGTGTACGACCGTCAGATCTCCCACGGCAAGCCCGGTGCCGGTCTGCTGCGGCAGCGCCGCTGCGGTGCCTGCCGGATGGAACTCGACCGCGGCACGCTGTCGCAACTGGCCACCCTCGACGAGGACGACGTCGCGCGCTGCGAGGAGTGCGGTGCGCTGCTGATCCGGACCCACGAGTCGGGGCTGTAGCGGTGGGCTCGTCGTCGGCCTCGACGTCGACGCGGCTGGTTCTGCTGCGCCACGGGCAGACGCCCCTGTCGGTGGACCGGAGGTATTCCGGGCGCGACGACGTTGCGATGACCGCCGTCGGCCTCGATCAGGCGGCGCGGGTTGCGGGCCGCCTGGCGAACTGGCCGATCTCGGCGATCATCTGTTCGCCGCTGCGGCGCACGCGCGAGACCGCTGCGCCGCTGGCCGCCGCGACCGGGCTGCCCGTCACCGTCGATGAGGGACTCATCGAGACCGACTTCGGGCAGTGGGAGGGGCTGACCTTCAGCGAGGCCGCCCGGCGTGACCCCGAGGTGCACCGGGCATGGCTGCGCGATACGACGGTGGCGCCGCCGGGTGGGGAGAGTTTCGCCGACGCCGAGGCGCGCGTTGCGACGGCACGCGAGACCATCGTCGCCGAGCACGCCGGACAGACCATCGTCCTGGTCACCCACGTCACCCCGATCAAATCGATGATCCGTGCGGCGATGCGCGTGGGCCCTGAACTGTTGCACGGGCTGCACCTGGACTTGGCCTCGGTATCGTTGGTGGAGTACTTCGGCGACGGCGGATCGGTGGGCCGACTCGTCAACGACACCTCCCACCTGCGCAGTTACCCGCTCGGATAGTCGTCCCGACGTCGGCGCCATGTACCCTGGACGGGCGAACGAGTCGGCCAGGCGGCCGCGGCGCGCGGAACGGCCAGCAGTTGGTGCGCCGTGCGCCGAGGAAAGTCCGGACTCCACAGAGCAGGGTGGTTGTTAACGGCAACCCGGGGTGACCCGCGGGACAGTGCCACAGAAAACAAACCGCCGGCGCGAGCCGGTAAGGGTGAAACGGTGCGGTAAGAGCGCACCAGCGGCGCGGGTGACTGCGTTGGCTAGGTAAACCCCACCCGGAGCAAGGTCGAAGCCCGCACCACGTGGTGCGGGTGCGCGGGCGTTCGAGGGCTGCTCGCCCGAGCCCGCGGGTGGACCGCTTGAGGCACCCGGTGACGGTGTGTCCAGATGGATGGCCGCCCCCGCTTGCGCGGGACAGGATCCGGCTTATCGGCCGACTCGTTCGCCCTGCTGGTTTGGGCGTTATCGGCGCTTTCCGGGCTTACTGCTCAGTTGCACGGCGGACGCATCTATTGCCAGCGCCCACCGCTGGTGGTTGGCTGTTCTCACGGACTCGCCGCAACGCCGCGTCGTCGTCCGGATGGGTGAATATCGTGCGTGTTACTCTCGGCCGGTTGCTTCGGGCTCGCGCCCAGTCTGATTGGGGTACAGGTGAATAGGACGATCAAGTCTGGTGTCGTGGCGCTGGCCGCCGCGCTAGCGGTCATGACCGGGGCCGGACCTGCCGGTGCCGACCCTGTTTCGGTGAATGAGAGGGTCGGCAAGGCCATCGTCTTCCTGCTCGTGAAATTCACCGGGCAAGTTCAGATCCCCTTCGAGTCGGGCCTCCAGTGGTCCGAGGACGTGTCGTCCTCCTCGCTGTGCACCGGCTACGTCGTCGATCCGACCGGATTCATCGCCACCGCCGGTCATTGCGTCGACGCGTCGGGAGAGAGCCTCAAGAACGAGATTCGCAAGCAGGTCGTGATCTCGCTGGCCAAACAGCAGAACCGCGACACCGATTGGGCTAACCGGATCTTCCAGCAATCGATCCGCCAGGGCTGGGCGGTGCGCGGCGAGGGCGGCGACGGTGCGAACCCGACCGTCGCAGTGCGCGGCAAGCAGCCCTCCGGCCCCAACCAGGTGATCCGCGACTGGACGACGCTGCAGGTCATCAACGCGCAGTCGTTCCGCGACGGCGATAACGCGATCCTCAAGTTGAACTCCAGTGTCGGCACCCTGACCGCGCTGCCGATCGCCAAGGACGCCCCGAAGGTCGGCGAGTCCATCACCAGCGTCGGCTTCCCCGGCCAGGTGCTGCGCGTCAGCGACGATGTCACGCTCCCGCAGCCGTCGTTCAAGACCGGCACCGTCTCGTCGCGCCAGCAGAACTCGGGCGGTGTGTCGCAGACCGAGGTTTCCGCGACGCTCGGCAAGGGCATGTCGGGCGGACCGACGGTCAATAGCGCCGGCGAGGTCGTGGGCACCAACTCGATGAAGACGGTCTCGCAGGATGAGACCTCGGAGTTCGGCTTCATCACCGACAACGTCGCGCTGCGCCGGTACCTGCAGAGCAACGGTGTGACGCTGGTCAGCCTGGAACAGCCGGTTGAGAAGACGAACGTGTGGGTGTGGCTCGGCCCTCTCCTCGCGTTGGTTGCGGTCCTGCTGATTCTGGGTCTGGTCCTGGGTCTGCGCCGCAAGCCGAAGGCCGGCCCGCCGCCGTACTACCCGGGTGGGCAGGTCGCGCCGTCGCCGCAGCAGTTCGGTCCGCCGCAGGGCTTGGTGCAGACGCAGCAGCCCAGCCAGTACGGCCCGCCGACAGGCGTGCAGTCACCGGTACCCCCGGCACCCGTGGTGCCGCCGCCGCCTCCCGCGCCGCCGACGCCTCCCGCGCCACCGACGCCCACAGCGTCGCCGACTCCTCCCGCGCCCCCTGCACCCCCGGCTCAGCCTGGATTCGGCACTCCCGGGCAGTACCCGCCGCCGCAGCAGCCGGGGTACCCGGGTCAGCCGTTCGGCAGCTGACCTGCGACTACCACGGCCTCGCGTTCTCGATCAGCGGGCAGCGAAACCGTCCGTAGCGACTACCAGTGCATCGACGATGCCGGGCTCGAATGATGCATGCCCGGCGTCGTCGATGATCCGTAGCTCGGCCGCCGGCCAGGCGCGGTGCAGATCCCATGCGCTTCGCATGGGGCAGACGACGTCATAGCGGCCCTGCACGATGACGGCGGGGATGTCTGCGATCGAATCGATGTCGTCGAGCAGCTGTCCGTCGCGCAGAAACCCGCCGCGGATGAAGTAGTGGTTCTCGATGGTGGCGAAGGCCACGGCGAACCGCGCGTCCTCGGCGTCGTCGCGTCGTTGGGGCAGCAGGTAGCTCGTCGAGGACTCCCACCGCGTCCAGGCCAGTGCCGCTCGCTGAGCGTGATCGACATCCGGGCCGGTCAGGATGCGGTGGTA
>CAZVVS010000099.1:0-14059 GCA_964630585.1 uncultured Gordonia sp. | reverse complement strand
GTGAGCCCGCAAAGTGGCCCGGGCTGCGCCTCACCTTCCCACCCCAACCGCTCGACCGAGGCGTTCGGGATGCTCGGCCAGGGCGCTCCCACAAGGTCATCTATCTCAGCTCCGATGGCCTTGTGACCTTCGCGACCATCGATTCAATCGATGTGGAGAACGGCACCGTGGTGCTGGTCTGGGATGAACGAGCGCAAGAGCACGGATCGATTCCCGGCTCGGTCGTGCTCGACGATTGGGTGGGTCCCTCTTCGAAGCTCGACGCCCTCAACCAACTTGTCCACCAGGTGCTTGACCCTGAGGTTCATGGCTCGCCGAACTCGGTGACCCTGGCACTCCTGCAAGGCGACCCACCGGCGTTCCGCTCCGGCGATGGACCAGCCGACGGTCGCTTCTCCGATGACAAGGATGAGCTTTCTGCCTGGGTCACCGACCTCGACGAGGCGGTGCTCGCCGTGCAGGGCCCACCTGGGACCGGCAAGACGTACCGCGGCGCGCATATCGCGAAGCGGCTGGTCGCCGATGGCAAGCGGGTCGGCATCATGGCCATGAGCCATCACGCCATCGACAACTTCCTCGCCGAGATCGCCAGCGTGTTCGATGAAGATCCTGCCGTTGAGCTGCGAGCGGCACGGAACCGGGTTGAGCCTGAGGCGGGTGGACTCCCCGGAGTCACCTACGTAGCGAGCAACAAGCCGCTGGCGAACCTGAAGTACAACGTTGTGTGCGGCACGGCATGGACCTTCGCCGGCAAGGACCTCCTGGGCGCTCCCGTCGACGTACTGCTCATCGACGAAGCCGGTCAGCTCGCACTGATCGACGCCGTTGTGGCATCCATGGCGGCGCGAAGCGTTGTGTTGCTCGGCGACCCTCAGCAGCTTCCCCAGGTTGCGAAAGCGACCCATCCCGGCAGCAGTGGCCACAGCGCTCTCGGACATCTGCTGGGCGACCGCGACACGATCGAAGACACGTTCGGTGTCTTCATCACTGAGACCAGGCGCATGCACGCTGACGTCTGCGAGTTCATCTCCGACCGCATCTACGACGGGCGGCTCACGAGCTATGTCGACTGCGCCAAGCAGGACACCGACCTCGGTACCGGCCTGCGATGGGTGAAGGTCGACCACGCCGGCTGCTCGACCGAATCTGTTGCGGAGGCGGAAGCCGTCGCCGGGCAGATCCGAGAGCTGCTGGGCCGGAACTGGACTGACAAGACTGGAGCGGCGCATGTGATCGGTGTCGACGACATCATGGTCGTCGCCCCGTACAACGACCAGGTCCGCCTGTTGCGCGACCACCTCGACGCCAGTCCGGACACCCGTGGCGTGTCCGTGGGCACGGTCGACAAGTTCCAGGGTCGCCAGGCACCTGTCGTGCTGTTCACGATGACGAGCTCAAGCGCCGACGACATGCCTCGTGGCGCGGAGTTCCTCTTCTCCAAGAACCGGCTCAACGTCGCTATCAGCCGAGCGCAGTGCCTCGCCTATCTGGTGTGCACCGAGCAACTCCTCAACAGCCGAGCGAAGACCGTTGAGGACATGCACCTGATCGCCACCCTGTGCGCCTTCGTCGAGTACGCCGAACGATGCACGTTGGGCGCACACGGAGTTGATGGTGCTCGCCTCAGCTGACACGACCTCGCAGTCGTTCTTCGGGTGGCTTGACTACGACGAGCGTGACGCGCAGCGGATGCGCGAGGTGTTCGCCGCGTTCGACGACAAGGACACCATCGACTCGCTGGGACTTGGCGTGATCCGCGACTCGATCTCGGACCAGCTGTTCCCGGGGATCTCTACGATCCAGACGCGTGCCCGGTACTTCCTGTTCGTTCCGTGGGTGTGCCAGATCCTCGAAGCGGAGCAGGTGCCGCCGGGGCGGTTCACGGCCCGCCTGCGGGAGGTGGAGGTGGCGCTGATCGAGTCACTCCGGCAGATCGAGGGCCCGGGTCAGGGTGTGATCGGGTACCGGGCGCGTAAGCGCTTGTCGCGGCTGCCGTCATCGGTCTACTGGAACGGCCTTGGCACGTTCGGGATCCGCCGCCTCGATCTGTCCACGGCCGAATACCGCTCGTTCGTCGCTCGCTACGGGCGGATCCAGGGGTCCACGCAGGTCGATGACGACGGTGAGCCGATCGGCGGGCAGCCCCGGATGTGGGACCCGGCCCTGCCGCCGGCACCCGACGGGTTCCCCGAGCAGCCGATCTCGCTGCGGCTCACCGAGGACGAGGCCGAGTACCTGGCGGGCCGGTTCATGACCGCCCGCCCGGAGTCGATGATCGCCGAGCTGGCTCGAGATCTGACGATCGACCGGTCGGCACCGATGCCCTGGGAGGTGCCCCTGTCGGGGGCGCCGCCGCGACTGGCCGAGGTGTTGCGCCACGCTCGCAACTTCTCCGAACTGATGGAGGGCGCCCAGGCGCTCTACAACCTGTTGCTGGCCCGTCGTGCCATCCAGGAGCTCGGACAGGACCGCCAGGAGCTCATCGAGGACCTGGCCGGCGAGCTCGCCGGCTGGTCCGAGACCATCAGCGAGCGCCACAACGAGCTCGAGTCGTGGGTTGCGTCCGAGGAGTTCTGGTTCGTGATCGAGCGCGTCACCAAGGTGCCCACTCCGACGCGCCGATTCGTGCTCGCCTGGGCCAAGGTCGCCCTCGACCGGCCCGAGGCGATCGCTGACGATGCCGCCGCAGCGATCCTCGTCACCGAACGGGAACGGCGACTGAAGGGGAAGCTGGCCAGGCTCAGCGAACCTCGGGCACTGGAGAACTGGAACGGCGACCCGTTCAGTGTCGGCCAGATGACCTTCCGGTGGGCGAACGCCCGCCAGATCCTCGACGACCTCGCCGACTTCGAGGAGTCCTAGATGCTCGCCCCCGACGCCCGCCTCACCTTGCTCGACGCCCTCCGTCCACCAGCGGGCTACCAACTCGGCCGCGCGGTCGGCACCACGTTCTCTCTCAACCTCGACGCGGCCCTGACTGCGCCAGCTGCGTTCGCGTTGCATGCCGTAGCCGACGCAGTCAACCAGCGCGACGTGGAGCCCTTGGAGCTGCTGGACTCGATCCGCCGCCACGCAGGCCGTTACACGGTGTTCTTCCAAGCAGGGCAGATCCCGGTGCCGGTCCAGCGACGCCTGTTCGCCTACCTCGAAGGCTCACTCGTCCCGGTGGTCGCTCCGGGTGGCGGCGTGTTCCACCCGAAGGTATGGGTGCTGCGCTTCGACAACGCCGAGGGCCCGTCGACCTACCGGATGCTGTGCGCATCGCGGAACCTCACCCTCGACCGGTCCTGGGACACGATCCTGCGCCTCGACGCGGTCGATGACGGCGATGGTGAACCCACTCGGCTCTTCGATGGCTCGGCACTCACGCGGTTCCTGCGGGCGCTCCCCGGGCTCGCGGTCGGCGGCCTCGCTGAGGAGCGGCGGGAGCAGATCATCGAGCTCGCTGACGCGGTCGCCGACGTCACCTGGGCGCTCCCACCCCACATCACCTCGGGCCGGGCCATCCCGCTCGGTCTCGACAGGTCCGCCGTGCCCCCGTTCCCGGCCACAGCCGACCGTCTCGCCGTCATCTCACCGTTCCTGACCAGCGGGTTGCTCAAACAGCTCCCAGCCTGTACGGGCACGCGCGTGCTCGTCTCACGGCCCGATCAGCTCGACGCATGTGCCGCTGTCGCACGCACGGGGTTCGACGAGATCTACGCGTTGGACCCCGACGCCAGCCCGGTCACCGACGCGACGCCGCTCGCAGAGGCGATCACCGACCGCGGCCGAGCGGCGCGACGGGTGGTGACAGCGGAGGATCCGGGTGTCCCGTTCGAGGGACTGCACGCCAAGGTCTTCGTCTTCGATCACGACTCGACAACAACCGTGCTGACCGGTTCAGCGAACGCGACCACCGCGGCGTTCGGCACCAACGTCGAGTTCGTCTGCGAGCTCACGGGACCGCGGCGCGCTCTGGGCGTCGATGCCCTCATGGCCGAACCGGCCAAGGAGATCCAGACCCTCCGCTCGTTCCTCGTCCCGCACCGCTTCGCGGAGGTCGACGAGCCCGATGAGGGGGACGACCCGGCAGAGGACCTGCTCGACAGCCATCGACGCGCCATCGCCGCCGTACCGATCACCGCACGGGCCACCCCGACCACCGGCGGCCTGTTCGATCTCGCCTTCACCACCGCAGGTCCAGCCCCGGCCCTCGAGGACGGGATCGAGTGGCGCTGCTGGCCGATCACCCTCAACGGCGCCAGCGCCATCCACGCCACCGGCAGTCAGCCTCTCGACGCACGCTTCACCGTCTCCTTCGAAGGCATCACCGCGTTCCTGGGCAGCGAGCTGCGCCTCGGTGACACCCTCACCCAATTCGTGCTCACCGCCGAGCTCGTCGAGGTCCCCGCGAACCGCGACACCCGACTCCTGCGGATCCTGCTCGGGGATGCCGAACGGTTCCTGCGCTACCTGCTGATGCTGCTCAGCGACGAGGCACTCGAACCCGACGGGCTCACCGACCTCCTCGACGCCCTGGAGGGCACCGACTCCGGCGAATGGCATCACGCGGCTGCTTCACTGCCACTGCTCGAGGCGCTTCTGCGCAGCCTCGCCCAAGACCCCGACCGACTCAATCAGGTCCATCGCCTCATCGATGACCTGCGCGCGGATCCCGAGGGCGATGCGCTGCTCCCGCCAGGACTGGTCGAGATCTGGGAACCGATCTGGGCCGCTGCCGAGGACGTTCGCCGATGACTGCCACCCCACCAGCTGACGAGGTACTCGGCACGCTGCGTGCATTCCAACGCCGCACCGCCACCTACGCGTTCAGCCGGCTGTTCCACCCGGACGATCCAAGCGTGCGATTCCTCGTCGCTGACGAGGTCGGCCTCGGCAAGACGCTCGTCGCCCGAGGCGTCATCGCCCAGGTCGTCGATCACCTCCGCGGCCTCGGCGACAAGCGGGTCGACATCGTCTACATCTGCTCCAACGCAGCGATCGCCCGCCAGAACCTACGCAAGCTCAACATCGCCGGCGACGACGCCATCGTCGAAGCCGACCGGTTCACCATGCTCACCAACGAGGTGCACCGCCTCGAACAGCGGAACCTCAACCTGATCGCCGTCACACCCGGCACGAGCCTCGAGTTCGGCTATAGCGCCGGCAAGTTCCCTGAGCGGGCCCTTCTCTATGCCGTGCTCCAGAAGATGTGGGGCGACGACGCCATGCGCGGCAGCGGCGCGGAGCGCGTCTTCTACCTCGGCATTGCCGACGACAAGACCGCCCGCCGCCGACTGCGCGACAAAGCCGCCCAGATGCAGCCCTCGGCATCGGTCATCGCGGCGTTCCGTCACCAGATCCGACGCCTCAACGAACAGCGCCGCCTCCAGGATCTGCCAACGCTCAAGGTCGAGTTCAACCGCCTCGCCCGAACCTTCCACTACAAGGACGGGTACACGCAGAAGGACCGCGACCAGCGCAACCGGTTCATCGTCGAGCTGCGCCAAGCGCTCGCCACCGTCGGCATCGAAGCCCTGCAGCCGGACCTGGTGATCCTCGATGAGTTCCAACGGTTCCGGTCGCTGCTCGACCGCACCAACCAGAGCTGGGCAACCCGCCTCGCCCACGAGCTCTTCGACTACCGCGAACAAGGATCGGGGCGGCCGACCCGCACGTTGCTGTTGTCAGCGACGCCGTACCGGCCCTACACGACCGCAGACGACGCCGAGGGCGACACCCACTTCGAGGACTTCCTTGCCACCGCCCGCTTCCTGCTCGGCGACGGCCTCGCCACCGAAGCACTCGGCGACGACTTGCGCGACCTCCGACGCTCACTGCTCGTCCTTGACCGCGACGGCGGCACGGCCGCAGCGCGAGCGTGCCAACGGGTCGCCGATCGGCTCCGGCCGGTCATGGCCCGCACCGAGCGGCTCGCGTCGACGCCCGACCGCAACGGCATGCTGGCGGACGCAACCGTGCAGGTGACCCTCGACCGCTCCGATGTCGACGGCTATCTCGCCGCCGCCCATGCGGCCGAGCTGCTCGGCCAGCGAGACGTGATCGAGTACTGGAAGTCGGGGCCCTACCTGCTCAACTTCATGGAGCGCTACGCCCTCAAGAACGCCTTCGACGACCTCGCCGACGGGAACCCCGCTCCGGCTGGGCTGCCAGAGCTGATCGGACAGGGGAGAGGCCTTCTCGACTGGGACGAGGTCAGCCGATACGGCACGGTCGATCCGTCCAATGCCCGGCTCCGCTCGCTCACCGCTGACACGATCGGACGAGGGATGTGGCAGCTGCTGTGGCTGCCACCTGCGCTTCCGTACTACGACGCCGGAAGCATCTTCGACACCCCCGCGGCCCGCAGCTTCACCAAACGACTCGTGTTCTCCTCATGGCACCTCGTCCCCAAGGTGATCTCGGCGATGCTCAGCTTCGAAGCCGAGCGTGCCACCTTCGACGCAGCAGGAGAGGTGGACGCACGGCCGTACGACGAGTTCAGTCAACGCCCGGACCGGCGCCTCGACTTCCGTGTCAACGCCGAGACTGGCCGCCTCGAAGGCATGCCCGTGGTCCTCCTCCTGGTCCCGTTCGTCGAGCTCGCCCGTCTCACAGACCCGCTGAGCTTGGCCGCCGGTGTGGGCGGCGCCGGGCGGCCCAACAGAGCCCAGATCGAAGCCGCAGCCCATCGAGCGATCAGCACCGCCATTGCACCCCTGGTCAAAGGCCGTCGCTCCACTGGCCCTGCCGACCAGCGCTGGTACTGGGCCGCGCCCCTGCTGCTCGACCACGCTGCTGATCCCGAACGGACCAAGGACTGGTGGAACTACGACGCTTGGCCCAGCCTGTGGAGCGCGGACAAGGCCGACGACGGCACGAGCGGGGCGTTCTACCGTCACCTCGAAGCCGCACAAGACCTGCTCGAAGGGAACGATCCACAGCCCCTCGGACGCGTCCCCGACGACCTCGTCGACGTGCTCGTCGCTGCCGGCCTGGGAGCGCCCGGAATCTGCGCGCTTCGCTCTCTCGGAAGAATCACCGACAGCAACGACCTCAGCGAACGGGCGATCCTTGCGGCCGCCGCACGGATCGCATGGGGGTTCCGTTCGCTACTTAACGGCCCCGACGCCACCGCGGTCGTGCGAGCGGCCACCGGCAACGACGTCCACTGGCGTGCCGTCCTCGAGTACGGCGTGGTGGGCCACCTCCAAGCCGTGCTCGACGAGTACCTGCATGTCCTCAAGGAGTGGCGCGGCTTCCTCAGCGATGCTGGCCCCGGCATCGTGGGCGATCTCGCTGAGACCGCAGTCAGCGCGCTCAGCCTGCGCACCGTCAACTACGCCACGGATATCCCACGCATCGACAATGGCGGTGTCGCCGTTGACCGCCACACGATGCGCGGCCGGTTCGCCATCCGCTTCGGAGACCAGGCCATCGAAGGCGAGCAACGTCAACAACGGGCCCACCAGGCCAGCCAGGCGTTCAACTCGCCGTTCTGGCCGTTCGTGCTCACCACGACCTCGATCGGCCAGGAGGGGCTGGACTTCCACCTGTACTCCCACGCCGTCGTCCACTGGAACCTGCCGGGCAACCCGGTCGACTTCGAACAGCGAGAAGGGCGGGTCCACCGCTACAAGGGCCACGCCATCCGCAAGAACGTCGCCCACGCATGTGGGGATGACGCGTTCGCCGACCCGAGCGCGGACCCGTGGGCCGCGATGTTCGACGCCGCCGCAGCACGGTCCGATACAGACGGCGAGCTGCAGCCCTACTGGGTCTTCCACCCCGACGGCGCACCCGCCCGCATCGAACGCCACGTCCCGGTCCTCCCGCTCAGCCGAGACGCCAGCAAACTCGACCGGCTCCTCAAGGCCGTCGCCACCTACCGGCTCTCCTTCGGTCAACCCCGCCAAGAAGAGCTCATCGGGTACCTCGCCGGCCGTATCCCCGACGACGAGCTCGCCGGCATCATCGACCGCCTCAAGGTCGACCTCACGCCCGCAGAGATCAGCGCATGAACCGGCGAGAGCAAGTCCTTGCGCTCCTCGCCGAAGTCGGCCTTGCCCTCGACGACGACATCGGCGGCCGGCTCGGCATCAACCGGCACTACGTCAACACCATCTGCCGCACCCTCGCGGTCGAAGGCGTCGTCGCCCGCGAACCCGGCCCCGACGGCAAGCTCCACAATCGCCTCGTCAGCCCTGGTCCGGTGGGTGATGGTCCGCCTCCAGCACCTCGGACCTCCCGACCACGCGTGCGGCGCGCCGACCGAGCACGTCGCAACGTCGACAACCTCATCACCACCTTCACCGAGTGCGTGAATCGCTTCGAACAATCGAACGCCTTCCCCGGCCCGAGTCTCTACTTCCACGAACGAGCGATCGAGCGGCGACGAGCCCACGCCGATGCAGCATCGCTGCTCGCCGACATCCAGTTCCTCGAGACCGTCTACGCCGTTCTCCCGGCCTGGGGCATGCATCGCATGGGCAAGCAGAAGGCCAAGGTCGTCGAGTTCGACCTGATGGTCGACTCGTTCCGAGCGATGGCCGAGCCGATCCAGGCGCTCTGGCAGCGCAGCATCACGGCAATCCCTGACGACGATGTCGCGGACGTCAGCGAGCAGGTCTGGTACATCATCGCCGGGCTCAAAGTGAGCCAGTCCGAGACGCGGATCGTCGCCGGCTCCAAGGCACTCCACCACGTCCTGCCGGACCTCGTCCCGCCCATCGACCGCCAGTACACCTTCCAGTTCTTCACCGGCCAGAAGAGCGTCCAGCACGGTGATGCCGCCGCGTTCGCCGAGTGGTTCCCCTACCTCTGCGAGATCGGCCGCAGCTGTCGGCCCGAGATCGCGCGGATCACGGAGCGCGCCGGCTTCATGGCCACCAGCCCCGCCAAGGTCATCGACAACGCCGTCATCGGCTTCATGCAGTCCGCGGGCGGCAGTGCAGCGGTCGCGTCGCCAGCATCCGACGAATCGACGGGCAGCACGTGATGGTCACCATCTCCATGAACGTGCTTCGGAGAGGTACGGCATCGTAAGCGGGTCGACGAACTGGTCGATGGGACAAGGAACGGCCTATCAGCTGCCCGGGAGAGCGAGCGCACCGATGGATATCGCAGTAGTCGTTCTGTTGATCGTCATCGTCGGGATGCTGGCCACGGTGCTGGCTGTTCTCCTGCGCGGCCGCACCACGGGCGATGAGGCTTCGATCGTCCCCGTGCCCAGTCCGCCGGCGCTGATACCCACAAGGCCGCGTAGTGGGGACGAGCCGCTCGTCGATGTCGTCCGGTCGGCGGACGGTGGATTCCACGTCCTCGAGCGAATCTCGGGGAAGACGGTCCTCGACGTGCGGCCGACCTCGCTGCCGGCCAACCGACCAGGTTCCAAGTCGAGCACGGTCCCAGCGAATGCGGCGTTGTTGGCCGGACTCAGCGGAATCGGCATCGACGTTGCCACGGCACTCAACGCCGGCACCGAGTACGTCGTGCGGTTCACGCCGCAGGTGCAGAAGATGCTCGACACGGGCTCGGCCGCGCTGATGCAGACAGCGCGGGGACCAGTATCCGATGCGGTCAGTCGCTCGACGGGCTACATCCTCGAGCACGGCACCCTGGTCGAATCGCTCGCGCAGAACCCAGCTCAGGTGCTTGCCAGCGGTCTCACCGCCGGTGCGGCAGCGGCCCAGCTCTATCAAATCCAGGCTGCCCTCGATCGCATCGAGAAGCGACTCGATGAGCTGGTTGGGCGGGTACGCGATGACGACCACGGGGAGCTCTCCGCTGCCGAGGCGCTCATCGCGCCGATACTCGCTGCTGCGATCAATGGCCAGGTTCCGCCGCAGCTTGCGACTGAGCTCGCCGTACACCGTCAACGAGTCGAGTCGATCTACTTCAGCCGTCAACGCTTCGTTGAACGCTTCCGTGATGAGCTCGAGGCCCGTCAAGCTCGCCATGCCGAGAAGAAGGACGAGTCGCGGGCGTGGGCGAGGGGGGCAACGAAGGCCTTCGGTGACCGAGAGACGTTCGAGGCGGAGGTGCTCATCTACGCCCGAGCGATGAGCATTCGGGCCCGCCTCGCCTTGTGCACGGCGGCCGTCGTGTCGCTCGACGGCCAGCCCGACGTCGCGCAGTGGATGCTTCGAGACGTCGGGGAGACCACGGCTGACGCTTTTAGTGACCTCGCTCTTCGCCTCAGTGCACTCGCGGGTGAGGATATGGGGTGGACCTGGGTCCCCATGAGCGGCCGGAAGGAGCTTCAGGAGACAGCGAAGATCCTGGCGGATCTGTTCGAGACCCAGATCGCACCGCAGTTGCCGCCGAGGCCCTCCGACGCCGTCGAGTTCAACCTGCAGATCGGCCCCGGATGACAGGCAGAGTCCGTCAAGCGACGCTCGCTGGCCGGAGACCTCGGCGACCAGCTCGGGTCGCGGCCAGGACATCAACGTCGGCGACCCCGCGATTCTGGGGCCAGAGTCCGGGCGTCGACGGCGGACTCGGCTCGATCGATCCCACCCACATCGCGGAAACCCGTGTGGCAAACCGTCAGGTCGGGAATACCATTCTTGTAGTTACAGATATGGGATTCGAAGGCCGCGTGGGGGCACGGTCGGCCCGGTCCCCGGGGACCGAGGAGAAGCCATGGCCACGTTGCCGACCCAGTTCACGAAGGCGAAGACAAACGTCGAGCCCGACAAGACTGACAAGGAGAACGCCGCCGACGCCCACGCCGACGTGCGCGAGCACCTCGAGGCAGACCCGACGCTGAAGGCGTACGGCGTCGACACCGTCCTGATCGGAAGCTACAAGCGGCAGGTGTCGATCAAGCGGGTCAAAGACGTCGACGTCCTATCCAAGCTCCCGGACCTTCCTGACGACGTCGATGTCACCGCCCTCATGGGCCACCTGGTCGAAGTACTCCAAGACGCCTACGACGAGGCCGGCGTCGCACCGCGTGTCGAGCCCCAGGACAGCTCCATCAAGGTCAAGTTCCCTGACTTCGACATGCACGTCGACGTGGTCCCCGCCCGGTCCGCCGGCGACTACCTCGAGATCCCGGATCGTGAGGGCGGCTGGATGGAGACCAATCCCGAAGAACTGACCACCCTCAGCTCGAAGATGAACGACCGCTACGACGGCGACTACGTGCCTGTCGTGAAGCTGATCCGTCAAGCGCGACGCACCAACCTCGGCAAGCGGCCGGGCGGACTCTTCTTCGAGATCCTCACCTACCACGCGTTCGACCAGGGCCTCGATGAATCGAGCATCGCCGCGCTGTTCACCGGCGCCCTGCGGTCAATCGCGTCACAGCTCGCGGATGTCGTTGCCGGCGGGAACGTCGACGATCCGACCCGCCCCGGCGAGGTCATCACAGTCCGGGTGACTGACGGCCAGATGCTGACCGCAGCGACCACCTTCGCAGGCCTGGCGCAGAAGGCCGAGGGCGCTTTGGCGAACCTGGACCCCTGCCCCGCAGCGAAGGCGTATCGCGAGATCCTCGGCAAGAACGACGACGGGGATTGGGTGTTCGAGATGCCGGCAACGTGCAACGACGACGGAACCTCGAAGCAGGTGGCGCTGATCACGAAGGGCGACCGGCACGTTCCCGCGGGCGATAGCCGGTTCGCATGAGCGAGCTGCGTGCATCGGTCGCCGCGGCCCGGGAAGCCGTCATCGACGGCCTTTGCTCTGCCGGCTTCCGGCTCCACGACGACGGCGCGACTCTGACCGGGGATGTCAACATCTCTGGCACCGACGTCGAGCACGAAATCAGCGTGCCCGACGACTTCCCCTTCGTCATGCCGAAGGTGAGAACGACGTTCGGGGAGGGCGGGCTGTCGTGGCACCGGGAGCCTGATGGTCACTTCTGCTTGTGGTCCGAGGACGACGCCGCAGATCTGCCCTGGCTCGAGGCGGGCGCCGTCATCCAACGAGTCAAGGAGTGGCATGCAAAGGACGCGCAGGGCTGGCCCGACGATCCACCAGACCTCGACCTCGAGCGGTACTGGCCTCGGCAGCCCGTACTCGTCACGTACCCGGACCTCGACGACCTCGTCGACCGGCACTGCAAGGTAGTCAAGGGACCCAATGGCTGCTTTCGGCTCATGCCGGGGAAGGCAGCCCGGGGAAAGAGGGCCCGCGTCCGCGAGTGGGCGGCCACCATCGTCGACGTTGGCGAGATTGTCCGGCCGATCCACAACTTCGACGAGCTGGCCGAGCTCCTGGACACCCAAGAGGCGTTAGCGCTGCGTGACGGGATCGAGAAGGGGGTCGTAAAGGTGGTCATGCTGCGCTATCAGCGACAGGGTCATCGCGCTGCGCTCGCCCTGGTCGCCTTCGACCGGAACACGCACGACCTACGAGCAGCGGAGGCAGCCCACGATGGAGAGTCGACCCTGTTTCTGCGAGCCGGCCTCGACGCAGACGTTCTGGCTGATCAGCGCCTCGCAGTCGTGGGAGTGGGCGCCGTCGGCTGCCAGGTGGCCGAGATGCTCGTCCGCTCCGGCGTTGGTGAACTCACCCTCATCGATGGGGACCTGATTCGCCCCGGCAACTGCATCCGCCACGTTGTACCCCTCAGCGACGTGGGACGCCCGAAGGCCGACGCTGTCAAGGACTACCTCGTCCGATCGGAGTTCATTCATCCGGCCTGCGTGACTACGGACACGAGCCCGTTGCGGTCAGCCAAGCGGACTGAGGACCTTCTGGCTAGCCACGACCTCGTCATTGACTGCACCGCCAACGGGCCGGCCTCCGCACTGCTCCTCCACGCCAGCCGGATCCTGGGCCGCCCGGTGGTCTCCGTGTGTCTTCAGCGCCAGGGGACAGTGGCTCGAGTCGACCGGAGCCCGTTGGCGGATGGCGAACAGCACGCCGCACGGGTGGAGCCCGGTGGTCCTCACACCGATCTGCGCGAGGGAGGCTGCGGCGACCCGGTGTCCCCCACGCCGCCATGGGCGTGCTCGGCGGCGGCCGCCCGAGCAGTGGCCATGGCGGTCGACATGCTGTCGGGCCGAAATGCCATGCCGCCCAGCGTTGTCGACACACTCGTGGCCTTCCCGTCCGACCGGTCGGACGAATCGTGACGGCCGACCTCGCAGTCATCGACATGATCGACACCGCCTGGGCGGAGGTCAAGAAGCGTGCAGGCGCGGACCCGACGCGGGAGACCGGCGGCATCTTGCTGGGCTGGCGACATCCTGGCGGGATCCATGTCGAGCAGGCACTTGAGGTTCCTGACCGCGAAGCTGGCCACACGTGGTACCGGCGCCGCCACGTTCCCGCCGAGGCCGCGTTGGCAGCTGCACTCGATCAGCTCCCCGAGGAATCCGACATCGGGTACGTGGGCGAGTGGCACAGCCATCCCGCCCCCATTGGCCCTAGCTTCAGCGACCGACGGGAGCTGCGACGTATCTCGAGCAACACCCGCCACGAGGTCGCGCTCATCGTCGCCGCCCACGACCCCGCGGCCGCGACGTGGGCCCCCTACGGGCTGATTGGCCGCCGCAGACGCGTCCGCCAGACCGGCGTGCACATCACCACCCGTGAACAACCCGGGGAGACGAGTCGATGAGTCACATCCCAGGGCGCAGCCCGAGCGGGGTCCGAATCGCAGGCGACGAGTACCAGCATCTCGTCGCCTGGAACGAGGTCCTGAACGCTCTCCGCCCGGACAGCGACGTCGTGTCGATCACAGTCGAGGCTCCGGACGCCGGCAACGTCGATGACGTGGTGCTGCGCCGCGGGTCGGGTTCACACCGGTACATCCAGGTGAAGCACGCCGTCGACGCCACCACGCCCGTTGGCACCGACTGGCTCATGCACGCGCCCGGCGAGTCCCGCAGCCTGTTGCAGAAGTTCCACCGAAGTTGGCGAGTCCTGTCCGGCGACGGACAGATGCCCGAACTCGTCCTTGTCACGGACCGCGAGACCGATCCAAGCGATCCGGTGATGCGGCTACTCGACCGGCGCAGCAATCTGCTAGTTCCCGACATTGAACGACCCGCTGCAGACGCCGGGCGACGAGCATGGGCCGACCATCTCGAGATCGACGAGACCGAGCTCGTCGCGTTCC
>CAZVVS010000098.1:0-14097 GCA_964630585.1 uncultured Gordonia sp. | reverse complement strand
GGCAGCAGTCCAGCAGGTGCAGCGGCTCGGCGATGTAGCGCGAGGCCTGGTGCTCTTCCAACGTGATCGGCTTGCCGTAGAAGAAGGCCTTCGGGTTGTTCGCCGCATGCAGACGGTCGACAACGGCGATACGGCCGAAATCCTCGCTGGTGGCGCCGTACTCGTACATGTAGCGCTGGGCGACCATCGCGACGAACGCCGCCGGCGTGGAGAGCCCGTGCGGGTAGGAGAAGGCGTTGTCGGTGCCCGACGACGTGGCCTGGGTGGCGACCGCGGCGCTCACCTGGCCGAACCGGTTGCCCGACCGCTCGTTGAACGCGCGGTAGGCGACGACGACATCGCACACGCCGGTCGCGACGGCCATCGCCGCCTGCTGCACCGTCGAACAGGCCGCACCGCCGCCGTAGTGGATGCGAGAGAAGTACTTCAGCTCACCCATCCCGGTGGCGCGGGCAACCGCGACCTCCATGTTGGTGTCCATCGTGAAGGTGACCAGGCCGTCGACGTCGGCCGGTGACAGCCCCGCGTCGGCGAGAGCCGCGGTGACCGCCTCGGCCGCCAGCCGCAACTCGCTGCGCCCGGAGTCCTTGGAGAAGTCCGTCGCACCGATCCCGGCGATGGCGGCCGCGCCCGAGAGGCTCATCGGTCTGCTCCTTCGGATGCTTCGGGGGCCAGCGTGACGACGACGGTCGAGATGACGTGCTTACCGAGGCCGTTGGTACCGGTCACCGCAACGGTGGCATCGTTTCCGTTTTGTCCGGTTACCTCGCCGGTGAACATCAGGGTGTCATAGGCGTACCAGGGGACGCCGAGCTTCAGCGCGATCGACTTGATCCGCGCCCCCGGTCCGGCCCAATCGGTGACGAACCGCTCGACCAGGCCGGTGTCGGTGAGGATGTTGACGAAGATGTCCTTCGAGCCGCGCTGCTGGGCAAGGTCGCGGTCGTGGTGGACGTCCTGGAAGTCGCGGGTCGCCAGGGCAGTCGAGACGACGAACGTCGGGGTCGCCTCGATGGTGAGGGGCGGGAGGGCTCGTTCGGCGTGGGATTGGGCTCGCTCGGCGGGATTCTGGGCTCGCTCGGCGGGATTCTGGGCTCGCTCGGCGGGATCTTGGGCTCGCTCGGCGGGATCTTGGGCTCGCTCGGCGGAGTTGGGGACCCACGCGTAGTTCGACCAGCCGTCGGGGCTCTGCTCGTCGGCGGGGAAGTCGAGGAACTCGACGCGTACCGGCATGCCGATCTCCACGTCGGCGGGATCGACGTCGCGCAGCTCGCCGAGCATCCGGACGCCCTCGGCCAACTCGACCAGTGCGACGACGAACGGCAGCGTGCGTCCGGGCACGCGCGGGGCGTGGTGGACGACGTAGCTGTACACCGTCCCCTCCCCCGACGCGACGACGTAGTCTGTCGTGCCGTAGATGCCATCCTCGCCGCGCGTTGTCCACGTCGCCGGGATCGGCGGGTGCTGCAGAGTTCCGTCGGGTGTGTTCTGGATGCGCAGCTCGTGCGCGGCCACACCCTCCCAGAAGAAGGCGGTGTCCGGCGAGGCCTGCGGGCGGATGAGCTTCTTAGGGTCGAGGGTCCCGGGCTTCGGCGGCTTCTGCGCAGCAGTGCCCGGTTTGAACTTGAGGATCCGGAAGTCCATCTCGGCGACGACCTCGTCGCCGACTTTCCACGTGTTGTGGGTGGTGAAGAACCAGCCCTCGCCCAAGCCCGTCTGCTTGGGTCCGACGACGTCGATCAGCTCCGCCGAGATCGTGACCTCCTCGCCGGGGTGCAGGTAGCGGTGGTAGACCGAGTCACAGTTGGTGGCGACGACCGAGGTGTAGCCGGCCTCGTCGAAGAGTTCGGTCGCCAGGCCCAGCGGATCGTCGCCGCTGCGCTGCCCGTGTAGTCCGCGCATCGTCCACACTTGGGCCATCGCCGGCGGTGCGACGATGCCGTCGTGTCCGGCGGCGCGGGCGGCAGCATCGTCGACGTAGATCGGGTTGTCGTCGCCCATGGCTTCCACCCAGTTGTGGATCATCGGCGAATTGATCGGATCGCGCCCCACCTTGGGCGCGCTGGCACCGGCATCTTTGATGCGTCCGGCGGCGGCGAGGATCTCGTCGGTGTTCATTCGCTTCCCTGGTTGGTCACTGGCCTGCTTTGCTCACTGGCGCGGTGCCCGCGGCAATCCGAGTCCGGCGGTCGCGATCATGTCGCGCATGACCTCGTTGACGCCGCCGCCGAACGTGATGACGACGTTGCGCTTGGCCTGCACGTCGAGCCAGTCGACGAGCGCGGCGGTATCCGGATCGGTGAAGTCCCCGTAGCGGCCGAGGATGTCGTCGGCGAGGCGCATGATCGTTTGAATGCGCTCGGTGGAGAAAACCTTGGTCGCGGCGGCGTCGGCCATCGAGATCGCCTCGCCGGTGGAGGCCACCTGCCAGTTGAGCAGCTCGTTGATGCGGGCGTACGCGCTGATCTGCGCGAGTGCCCGGGCGACGTCGGGATTGGTGGCGATCGGCGCGCCGTCGGGTCCGGGCCGCGAGGCCCACTCGCGCAGCCGCGCCGCGACGCCCTCGATGCGCCCGGCCGGTCCGAGCATCACGCGCTCGTGGTTGAGCTGGGTGGTGATCAGCTTCCAACCGTCGCCCTCTTCGCCGACGCGCATCGACACCGGCACCTTGACGTCGGTGTAGTACGTGGCGTTGACGTGGTGGGCGCCGTCGGCGGTGATGATCGGCGTCCAGGTGTAGCCGGGGTCGGAGGTGTCGACGATGAGGATCGAGATCCCCTTGTGCTTGGGCGCACTCGGATCGGTGCGCACCGCGAGCCAGACGTAGTCGGCGTCGTGGCCGCCGGTGGTGAAGATCTTCTGGCCGTTGACGATGTAGTGGTCGCCCTCGCGGACCGCGGTCGTCGTGAGTGACGCGAGGTCGGTACCGGCGTCGGGCTCGGTGTAGCCGATGGCGAAGTGGACGTCGCCGGCGAGGATCGCGGGCAGGAACTTGGCCTTCTGCTCGTCGCTGCCGTGCACCTGCAGGGTGGGGCCGACGGTCTGCAACGTGACCGAGGGCAGCGGGACATCGGCGCGGACAGCCTCGTTGGTGAAGATCTGCTGCTCGATGTCGCCGAAGCCCTTGCCGCCGAACTGCGTCGGCCAGCCGACGCCGAGCCAGTCGTCGGAGCCCATCTGCTTGACGACCTTGCGCAGCGTAGCCCCGTGTCGCTCGACGAGGAGTGTCTGCTCGTCGTCGGGGTCGATGAGGGTCTCGAAATATCGGCGGACCTCGTCGCGCAGAGCACGCTGCTCCGGCGTGAGGTCGATGAACATGCCCTCACCGGGCTGCAGGTCGACCGCGGAAGCATCCGCGGCGCGGCGCTGTGCGTCGGCGAGTTCGTCGAGGGTGCCGGACCCGCCGACGAGGCGCGCGAGGTCCTTGGCGATGGAGAAGTACCGGTGCAGCGGGTAGGTGACGTCGACGCCGATGCCGCCGTGCAGGTGCGTCATGGTGCGCATCGTCGCGGGCACCTCGGCGGCGGTCCAATAGGCGCCGATCGCGATGTCGGCACCGGCGTCGAGACCGTTGGCCAACCGCCATGCCGCCGCGGTCGTCGTCAGGTTCAGCGACCGCCCGACGACGTAGATGTCGGCGAGTTGCTGTCCGACGGCTTGGAACAGCGCGATCGGCTTGCCGAACTGGTGGCGGGTGCTGACGTGCGTCGCGGTCATCGCGGTCGCGCCGTCGATGAGCCCGTCGGCGTAGGCGCTCAGCACGAAGCGGTAGTAGTCGAGGAGGGCCGACGCGGTGATCGGCAGCACGTCCTCGTCGGCGACGGTGACGCCCTCGAATCGCACGGTGAACTCGCCCCACCCGCTGGAGGCAGGGGTGCGCTGGACCGTGACGCCATCGGCGTTGGCGGGCACCCACACGACTGCGCCGGTGCCATCGGCCCGGCGCGCTGTGACGAGGAAAGCCTTCGCACCGTGGGCGCACAGGACACCGGTCTTGATTCCGGTCAGCGCAGTGTCATCGAGGGTTGTGGTCGGCTCGTCGAGCAGTCCGGCGCCGGTTTCGCGGGCCGCGACGGCGAGCCACTCGCCCGTGGCAACCGGGGCCAAGCGCTGCGCCTGGTCATGCCCGGCCAGCGCGAGCGATGCGGCGATCGTGCCGAGTGCCGGTGTGACCGCCGACGCCTTGCCCATGCGGCGCAGCAGCGGCAGCAGGGCCGTCGGATCCAGGTCGTCGCCACCGGCCGCTTCGGGCAGCGGCAGCGCGAGCAGGCCGGCGTCGACCATGGCCTGCCAGGCAGCGCGGTCGAAGCCGTCCGCATCGTCGAACTTCGCCGCCGGATCCGAAGCGGTCCTGGTGAAGACGTCTTCGGCCACATCCGCGACCGCGACCGCCGCCGCGTCAAGACTGAAATCCACCGTCGCCTCTCCCGAGAATGAGAACTGGTTCCCCACCAATGTAGTGGGTTTACACCAGCAATACTAGAACAGGTTCTAATTCTCATGGTCGGCAGGTCTGCGCTAACGCCGATGGTTGAATGAAGGAACTGCCACGAGCAAGGAGAAGCGATGACCGCCATCGATACTGGCCTACTCATCCTCCGTGTTGTCACCGGAATCACGCTGGCCGCGCACGGCTACCAGAAGATGTTTCGCGGCGGGCGCATCGCCGGAACTGCGCGGTGGTTCGACTCGATCGGGATGAAGCCGGGCCGCATCCACGCCTACGCCGCGTCCCTCACCGAGATGGGCGCCGGCCTGCTGTTCGCTGCCGGACTCCTCACCCCGCTGGCTGCGGCGGGGATGATCGCCGTGATGATCGTTGCCGGGTGGACCAGCCACCGCAAGAACGGCTTCTTCATCGTCGGCGACGGCTGGGAGTACAACATGATCCTCGCGGTCATCGCGTTAAGCGTCGCTATTACCGGGCCGGGTCGCTACTCGGTCGACCATGCAATCGATTGCGGGATCCTCGGTGCGATCGGATCCGGGTGGACGGCGCTGATCGCCGGCGTCGTCGGCGCCGTCGCAGCCGTCGCCCAGATGCTGGTGTTCTACCGTCCGCCGGCCGACGCGTAGTAGTGGCCACGATGAGCAGCAGCGCGGTCTCCATTCCCGCAGGCGACATCACGATCGTGGCGGACCGTTTCGGCGATCCGGCAGATCCGCCGGTGGTGTTCCTACACGGCGGGGGCCAGACCCGGCATTCGTGGGCAAGTTCGGCGCGCGACCTCGCCGACGCCGGGTGGTGCACGTTTGCCGTCGATCTGCGGGGACACGGTGACAGTGGGTGGTCGCCCGACGGCTATTACGGGCTAAGCCGGTTCGCCGACGACGTAGCCGCGGTCGCCTCGTTCGTGGGCCGCCCACCAGTGCTCGTCGGCGCGTCCCTCGGCGGCAACGCCGCCTTGTCGGCACTCGGCGACAACGCCGAGCTGGCAGCCGGACTCGTGCTCGTCGACGTCTCGCCGTTCACCCAGCGGGCCGGCACCGATCGCGTCAAGGCGTTCATGGCCGAGCACGCCGAGACCGGGTTCGCCTCACTGGAGGAGGCCGGCGACGCGGTCGCTGCCTATCAGCCGCACCGTCGACGCCCGCGCAACCTCGATGGCCTGCGCAAGAACCTGCGCGAGCGCGACGGCCGGTGGTACTGGCACTGGGACCCTGCTTTCATCCGTGGCCTCGAGACAGGAGCCGTCCAACGCGACCGCCACCTCGACCCGGTCGCGCTCGGCGCCGCGGCTGCCTCCCTGCGCGTTCCGACGCTGCTCGTGCGAGGCGGCGAGTCCGACGTCATCAGCGTCGAGGATTCCGCACGGTTCCTGCGGGTCGTCCCGCACGCCGAGTTCGCCAGTGTCGGCGGCGCCCACCACATGGTCGCCGGGGACGACAACGCCGTCTTCGAAGACGTTCTCGCCGACTTCCTGCAGCGCCGCATCCGCAACCGCTTGGACGTCTTTGCCGCGGCAGACTAGTCGCTCATACCCCGACCAGGTACCCGACGCCCGCCGCAGCGCACGCCCACAGCACCGAGGCGAAGGTGCCGATGATGAACTGCTCGCTCGCATGGTGCTCGCGCAACTGAGGGAAGCGGGCCAGGCCTTTGACGCCCAGTATCACCGCGAGCCCAGCAGGCCAACCAACAAGGAGACACACGGCGATCGCCGTGCGCTCCAGCACGCCGATGATCCGGCCGCCGCGCAGGAGCGGCTCGCCGTCGGGGTCGTCGTAGTTCTCGCTCCGGGTCGGGATCCCGCCCATCGAGAGTGCGGTCCGAACGAAGTACCCTCCGGTGGTTCCGGCGACGACGACGCAAATGACCTGCGCTGCGACCAGACCTGCGCCGACGACCGCCGTCGCGAGCGCCGCGGCGATCGCAGCACCGGCCAGCAACACCGCGAGGACACTAGCCATCAGGCCGTCAAAGCGGCGCACATCGGCGTCGCTGCGCACGGGATTCCGGGCCAGGTGCGCGCGGTCCGGGATTCCAGCGAGACCCAACAGCACCGTCGCAACCATGAGAATGCTGGCAATCATCGGTCCTCCTCGCATCGTCGGAGCAACTCTGCCACCAGGGTCTGACTATCGGGCTGCAGATCCCAACGAGCAGCCCGTAGCCGTAGGGACATGGCCTGTGGACTGATTCCGAGTTTCTTCGCCGCGCTGGCCTGGGAGTCACCGGCGGCAACGAGAGCCACCGCCTCGCAACCGGCCTCGCTGCGCGACGCGATGAGATCGACCAGCAAACAGGCGGCCGTCTGCGCGTGCACGCACCAGGTCGACGGGCCGACGACTTGTAGCGGAACCCGACGCCCCTTCGCCGCTTCGACGGCCGCGCGGGCCGCCTCGAAAGCCGGTCCACGGCCGGCTCGCGTCTGCCGTGGAAGCGGTTGATCGACGTCGTCGATACCTATGCCCACCGACCAGTGGCCGGAGGCAACCAAGTCGACGGCGACGGATCCCACGACTGCCGGATCGTCGAACACCGCTTCCACCTCATCACCGGCGGTGCGTTCGAAGCCTCGCACTACGGGCAAGTCACGGTAGTGGCGCAGCAGGTCGGGTACCCGGTCGACACTGGCCCGGCTCGCCCGCTGGTCGGCGGTGACCACGAACATCGCTTACTCCTCAAGTTATAGCACTTGATATTACATAATCAAGTGTGGTGACTTGATTTCTAAATGTCAAGTTCCATAGCTTGATTCCTAGCGCGGCATGCCGAGGATTCTTTCGGCGGCCGCGGTCTTGAGGATCTGCGTCGTGCCGCCCGCGATCGACAAGCAACGGTTGAGCAGGAACAGTTCTGACGCCTCGCTCGCGACGAGACCGTCGACGCCCAGTAGCCGCAGTGCGAAGTCCGGCACTGACTGGCGGTGGGTGACGCCGATCAGTTTGCGCACGCTCGACGCGGCGCCGGGGTCGTGGCCGGACAGCCGGGCCGCAATTGCGCGGGCATCGAGGGTCCGCCCGTTGTGGGCCTGCGCCACCAATTCGCCCAGTTCGCCGGACTCGGCGGCCGACAGCGGCAGTTTGCGGGTCGCGATCTGGCGCAGCAGGGCGTCCATCTCTTTGCCCAGGCTCGACCCGCCCATCGCGACGCGCTCATTGGCCAGCGTCGTGCGCGCCAGGCGCCACCCGCCGTTGACCTCTCCGACGACGAGCTCGTCGGGGACGAACACGTCGTCGAGGAAGACCTCGTTGAACAGCGCCCGCCCGGTCAGTTCGCGCAGAGGGCGGATGTCGATGCCGGCCGAGGCCATGTCGACGAGGAAGTAGGTGATCCCCTTGTGCTTGGGCACGTCGGAGTCGGTGCGCGCCAAGCACACCGCCCAGTGCGCGTCCTGCGCGGCGCTGGTCCAGATCTTCTGACCCGTCAGCCGCCAGCCCTCCTGCCCGTCGGGCCCGGTGCCGCGCAGGGCCTTGGTGCGCAGTGCGGCCAGGTCGGAGCCGGCCTCCGGCTCGGAGAACAACTGGCACCACGTGATGTCGCCGGCCAGGGTCGGCTCGACGAAGCGGTCCCGCTGCTGCTCCGTGCCGTGCTCGAGGATCGTCGGGATGGCCCACCCGGCGATGACGAGGTCGGGGCGCATGACATCGGCGGCCTCGAGTTCCGCGTCGATCAACAACTGCAGCGCGGGACTGGCACCCAGTCCGTACGGCGCCGGCCAGTGGGGTGCCAGGTAGCCGGTGCGGGCCAGCTCGGTGCGTCGCTGAGATTCCGGTGCGGCCGCAATCTGCTCGACGGTGGCGCGGACCGCGGGGCGCTGGTCCTCTACGTCGGAGAGGTCGACCGAAAAGCGGCGCCGCTCACCGTCGATCGCGGACTGACCCAGGCGCACACGGTCCGACGATGCGCCGTCGAGCGCGGCGCGCGCGGCCAACGCCGAGCGCAAGTAGAGCTGGGCGTCGTGTTCGAAGGTGAAGCCGATACCGCCGAGCACCTGGATGCAGTCCTTGGCGTTGGCCAGCGGCAGGTCGGCGACGAGCACGTTGCCGACGAGGGTCGCCAACCCGGCCTGGGTGCCGAGGGCGAGGTCGCCGGATTCACCGGCAGCCAACAGGTCGTCCACGGCGCCCGCCTGGTCCCAGGCGGCGGCCGAGAGCTGCTCGCTGCGGCAGAGCATGTCGGCGAGGATGTGCTTGACCGCCTGGAAGGAGCCGATCGGGGCACCGAACTGGGTGCGGACCTTGGCGTAGTCGGCGGCGGTGTCCAGACACCACTTCGCCACCCCGGACTGGTAGGCCGTGTTGCCGGCGGCGAGGACCGACGAGGCTCGGGCCGAGCGGGGCAACTCAATGGCGGCGTCCAGATCCAGGTGCGTCACCGTGACGCGGGTGCAGCGCATCGTGCCGTCAATCCCGTCGCAGTCCTGCGCATCGACGGTGGACGAATCGGGTGGCAACAAGTACCACCTGGTACCCCGGCCGGGCAAGATCAGATTGACCAGCAGCGCCGCGTCGGGGACCCAACCGGGCACCACTCCCAGATCGATGTGCCCGGCGGGGTTGGCCGGCGGGAGGTCGCGGCCGAAGGTGACATGGTCGGCGGGGGCGACGACGGGCAGCACGCCCGCCATGATGTCCGCCGTCAGCGCTTGCGCCCGCTCCCCCCGCGTGCGCGAGACGGCGACCGCGGCGGCAACGGTCGCAGCAAGCGGCCCGGGCACGAGGCGCCGACCGCATTCGGCCAGCATGGCGGCCACGTCGGCGAAGGGTGCCCCCAGACCGTCGCGCGCCTCGTCGGCGGCCGCCGCGAAGACGCCGAGTTCGGCGAGTTCGGGCCACAGGGTCCGCCAGCGGTCGGCAGGATCGTCGAGCTCCGCGCGGACCAACCCGGTGGTGTCACGGGCGCCCGCCCAGTCGGCGATGGCCTCGCAGACCGCGATTTGCTCGGCTGACGTGGCAATTGTCACGGAATTCCCCTGCATGTCGTATTGAAACGATTAACTAGAACCTGTTCTAATATGCCATGTGGCCGTCTTCGAATGAAGGGCCACGACCGAAAGGACCGACGAGATATGGCACGAAGCGCAGCAGCCAAGGCTGACGCCGACGAGCGCGACGTCGTGCCCGCGGTCGACGATTCCGCCGCCTCCGGCGCCACCGGCGGTTCGACGGCACAGCGCGAGCGCCGTCGTCGCATCCTCGATGCAACCCTGGCCCTGGCCTCCAAGGGTGGCTACGACGCCGTGCAGATGCGCACCGTCGCCGAAAAGGCCGATGTCGCCGTCGGCACTCTGTACCGCTACTTCCCGTCGAAGGTCCACCTGCTGGTCACCGCGCTGTCGCGCGAGTTCGAGCGCGTCGAGGCCCGTGTCGACCGCAGCCAGCTCGCCGGGGAGACCGGGGTCGAGCGCCTGCGCACCGTCCTGGACATGATCACCTTCGCGATGCAGCGCGATCCGCTGCTCACCGAGGCGATGACGCGCGCTTTCATGTTCGCCGATGCCTCCGCGACCGCCGAGGTCGACAATGTGGCCGGCACCATCGACCGACTGTTCGCCGGGGCCATCGTGGGCGCCGAGCGCGAGCCCGACGAGGAGGATCTCGCCATCGCCCGCGTCATCGCCGACGTGTGGATGTCGAACCTCGTCCAGTGGCTGACCCGCCGCGCGTCGGCGACCGACGTCACCAACCGGATGGAACTGACCGTTCGGCTGCTACTGAAGGGCCGTGCGGCCTGACGCGTACGGTGCGATGCCGCCTTACGGGGCGACGCCCAGATCGCGCGCGATCATCGGCCACGTCCGCTTGAGGTCTTCCTCCCAGTACGTCCACGAGTGGGTGCCGTTGGGACGGGTGTAGACCTTCGCCGGGATGTGCAGCTGCGCCAATCGTTGCGCCATCTGCTGGGTGCACAGGTTGACCGCGGATTCGATCAGTCCGCCGACCAACACCTGGTTGGCCAGCGCCACCGGGTTGTTCTCGACCAGCTTGGCGCCCATGGTGTCGTTGCGACCGGGGATACCCGTGCCGGTCGTCATGTAGATCTTGGTCCCGCGCAGGCGCGGTGCGTTCTGGTACGGGTCGTTGGCCATCCAGCCGGGGCCACCAACAGGCCCCCACATGTTGACGACGTTCCCACGGCCGCGGTCACCCACCACCATCTGGATGTACGCCTGTCCGAGCGGGTCGGACGTACGCGCGCAACCGCTGTACGCGGCGACCGAGCGGTAGAACCTGGGCGCGGAGATCGCCAGGTTCATGACCGACGTCCCCGCCATCGAGATGCCCGCGACGGCGTTGGCGCCACTCGTCTTGAACTTGTCCTTGAGCAGCGGCGGCAGCTCCTTGGTGAGGAAGGTCTGCCACTTGTTGCGGCCCAGCACCGGGTCGTCGCGCTGCCAATCGGTGTAGTACGAGAAGGCACCGCCGATCGGCGTGACGACGTACACGTCCTTCGTGGAGAAGAAGTTCTCGTAATCGGTCTTGTCCGCCCAGGTGGCCGAGTCCTCGCCGCCACCGGCGCCGTTGAGCAGGTACAACACCGGACGCGGCTTGCTATCGTCACGCGGCTTCAGGACGATGACGGGGATCTGCCGGTTCATTGCCGCCGAGTACACGACGACGGTGACCTTGCGGCCGGGGCTGGGCACGACCGCATCGATCGACGACTGCTTGGCCACGGGCTTGACCGCGATCACCGGATCCATCACGTGCGGCAGTGCGAGCGCGACCCCGACACCGAGCGCGGCGACTGCCGCGGCGCCGATTGTCGACGTCGAGTACGCAGGCCTCGAGAAGGTAGAGCGCCGCGGTCCTCTGCGCAAAGCCATGACAAACCCCTTTAATCACACTAGTCACATTAGTAACAGTTCAAGGGTATGGGCGAGTGAGGCCTGCGTTCCAGCCAGGAGGACCGTCGTTGCGGGTTCGCAACCGCTTTGTGACAGGTTTCGGCGATCATCATCCTCGACGGCTCCACCCGACTCGACCACGCATTGGTCGGCAACAAGGGGTTCCGCATCGACTCGATGCTCAGCCACAGCCTGCCGCGCTCTACAACACTGATGGCCTTCACTACTAAAGTTGATCTAGATCACATTGCGCGGTCGAGTTCCGCCCAGAAGAGGATGAGGAAGCGATGGCCTGCTGCAGCGTTCTGGTGTCCCTCTTCTCCTGGTTGCTCCGGTTCCGCGCCCCCGCTTGTCCGTCCGCCCAACAGGTGTCAGCGCCGCGGATCCGGCGCCAGCGCATCACCGTCACCGCCCTGGTTCTGGCGGAGCTGACCCTCGGCTGGTTCATCGCGACCCGATTCGGCGACCGGATCATGGGCGGCCACCACATGGGCCACGGCGGGCACGGATCGTCGTTCGACCTGGCGTCGAGTCACCTCGCCTACATGGCGGGCATCGAGGCCTTCGCGGTCGCACTGCCCCTCGCCTGCGCCTTGGCCCTGCCATTGCGCCGACCTCTGCCCAACCGATTCGCGGCACCGATGATGCTCGTCGGCTCGATCGGCTCGGCGGTCACCCTCTGGTATTGGCACCTGGGTGCGGCGGCGGCGGCTGCGCTGCGCGACCATGTCGTGGCCTGGGCCGGATCACTGTTCGTCTTCGGCGCACTGCTCTGGATAGGCGTCGCCCATGCGGCTCCCCAATTGCGACGCGCACGGCTCAGCGCCCTCGTCATCCCCATGCAGGCCGGCGCCGCGCTCGCACTGGCCCTCATGTTCCTGCCCGGCGTCAGTGGAGTGATGCGCGTCGACCTCGTGGCCGCCGGCCTGTTGATGCTCGCCGTTGACGCCGCTGCCCTGCTCGTTCTGATGCGCTACCTCGATGCAGCACACGACACCCTGCTCGACGGCTTCGACCTCCGCGAGCACGCAGCGACAGCAGCTTGACAGAACTCACGAGTACTGGGAGCAGGGTCGGGGCCTGATCTCAAGGTGATCGGTGACTTCACCGTCGACAGGTTCCACTAGTCGACCTTTGACCGCAGCCCGGTGACCACGACGTCGGCCCGGCACCCTCACAGGTGCCGGGCCGATATCGATTCCGCGTGCTTAGACCGCTTCGCCGCTGGCGTCGCCGACCTCGGTCAGCTCGGCCGGGGCGTCGGGGACCTCGCGCGGCTTGGGTGAACCGGTGAAGGTGAACTTCGCACCGTCGCCGTCGCCCTCGCCGTCCCAATCCTCGACGTCGACGACGACGATCTGGCCCGGGGTGACCTCGTTGAAGAGGATCTTCTCCGAGAGCTGGTCCTCGATCTCGCGCTGGATCGTGCGACGCAGCGGCCGCGCGCCCAGCACCGGGTCGAAGCCGCGCTTGGCCAGCAGCGACTTGGCCTTGTCGGTCAGCTCCAAGTCGATGTCCTTGGCCTTGAGCTGCTTCTCGACGCGGCCGATCATCAGGTCGACCATCTCGATGATCTGATCCGACGTCAACTGGTGGAACACGATGACGTCGTCGATGCGGTTGAGGAACTCCGGGCGGAAGTGCTTCTTCAGCTCGTCGTTGACCTTCTGCTTCATTCGGTCGTACTGCGAGTCGCCGTCATTCGACTTCGAGAAGCCCATGCCGACGGCCTTCGAGATGTCGGAGGTACCGAGGTTCGACGTGAAGATCAGCACGGTGTTCTTGAAGTCGACCGTGCGACCCTGGCCGTCGGTGAGGCGGCCGTCCTCAAGGACCTGCAACAGCGAGTTGTAGATCTCCGGGTGGGCCTTCTCGATCTCGTCGAACAGCACGACCGAGAACGGCTTGCGCCGCACCTTCTCGGTGAGCTGGCCGCCCTCTTCGTACCCGACATAGCCGGGAGGAGCACCGAAGAGCCGCGACGCGGTGAAGCGGTCGTGGAACTCGCCCATGTCGATCTGGATCAGGGCGTCGTCGTCACCGAACAGGAACTCCGCCAGCGACTTGGCCAACTCGGTCTTACCCACACCGGACGGGCCGGCGAAGATGAACGAACCGGACGGCCGCTTGGGATCCTTCAGGCCGGCGCGGGTCCGCCGGATGGCCTTGCTGACCGCCTTGACGGCGTCCTCCTGGCCGATGATCCGCTTGTGCAGCTCGTCCTCCATCCGCAGCAGGCGGGTGGTCTCGGCCTCGGTGAGCTTGAACACCGGGATGCCCGTCCAGTTGCCCAGCACCTCGGCGATCTGCTCGTCGTCAACCTCGGCGACGACGTCGAGATCGCCTGAGCGCCACTGCTTTTCGCGCTCGGCACGTTGCGCGACGAGTTGCTTTTCCTTGTCGCGCAGGTTGGCCGCCTTCTCGAAGTCCTGCGCGTCGATGGCGCTTTCCTTCTCCCGGCGGGCGTCGGCGATCTTCTCGTCGAACTCGCGCAGGTCCGGCGGTGCGGTCATCCGGCGGATGCGCATCCGGGCGCCGGCCTCGTCGATCAGGTCGATCGCCTTGTCCGGCAGGAACCGGTCGTTGATGTAGCGGTCGGCCAGGGTGGCCGCCGCGACCAAGGCCGGGTCGGTGATCGAGACCCGGTGATGCGCCTCGTAGCGGTCGCGCAGCCCCTTGAGGATCTCGATGGTGTGCTCGACCGTCGGCTCGCCGACCTGCACCGGCTGGAACCGGCGTTCCAGGGCGGCGTCCTTCTCGATGTACTTGCGGTACTCGTCGAGCGTCGTGGCGCCGATGGTCT